>NZ_CP109994.1:300354-600709 GCF_025947065.1 Flavobacterium sp. N1736 | reverse complement strand
AATTGTATAATTTCTTTTGTACTTATTTTGACCCGCATACGGCTTATTTTAGTGATGATTCTAAATCAAGTTTTGTTGCCTCGTTATCAAAAGAGCATTTGTCTTTGGGAATGACGGTGAATTTAAATGAGAAGAACGAAATTATAATCGACGAAATCGATCCGAATGGTCCGGCTTATAAAACGGGACAAATAAAAAAAGGAGATCAAATTCTCTCTGTATCTAATCATAAGGAAACATTACAGGTTTCTTGTTCTTCTTTAGAATCTATTTCGACCATGATTTTGTCTGAATCGAACAAAAGTATAACGCTTACCATAAAACGTAATGCAGGAAAAAGCTTTGATGTATATATCGAAAAGCAAGTGATGAAAGACGAAGAAAATTCGGTTTTTAGTTTTATCGTTGGGAAAGAAAGTAAAATTGGATACATTAAAATTCCGAGTTTTTATGCTGATCTGGATGGAAATAGCCGAAAAGGCTGTGCCGATGATGTTGCGCGCGAAGTATTAAAACTAGAAAGAGATAATATAAAAGGTCTTGTTATTGATTTGATTGATAATGGCGGAGGTTCTATGGAAGAAGCCATAAAATTGGCGGGAATGTTTGTTGATTATGGTCCGATTTCGATTGTTGTTGATAATAAACAGAATCAATCTGTAATTAATGATCCTTACCGAGGTGTTATTTATAAGGGACCAATTGTGATTTTGGTAAATAGCAATACGGCTTCTGCCAGTGAATTTTTTTCTTCGATATTGCAGGATTATAATCGTGCATTACTTTTAGGAAGCACTACTTTGGGAAAAGCAACGATGCAAACTATTCTTTCGCTTGACGAACAAAAAAACACCGATTTTCTCAAGATTACAATTAATAAATTTTATAGAGTTACCGGAAAAAGCCATCAATATATTGGGGTTAAACCCGATGTGATTCTTCCTGAATTTTACGAGGGTATTTATCAAAAAGAAAATGATTTTCCTACTGCCATAAAAAATGATAGTATTGAACCTTTTTTAAAATACAAAACGTATGTAAAAAGAGCTATTATTGATAAAATAGCTAAAAATAGTACGCTTCGTTTAGCTGATAATGAATACTTTAATAACATCAAAAAAATCAATTTAAAAATTGATGAAATGGTAAATGTGCCAAAAGCTGAAATTCCGATGACTTTGGATGCTGTTTTTAAACAGAAAAAAAATGTGAATTATATCTGGACAGAAATTAATACGTTCAACAACGATAATAATCCGCTGGATGTTTACAATTCAAGTGTAAATCAGTTTTTATTAGGCGCATATCCAACTGAAAAAACGATTAATCAATACCAGATTGATAATCTTAAAACTAATCCTTATTTAAACGAAGCCGTAAATATCATTACTGAGTTTAATGCGGCGAAGTAAAGTCTCAGTTTACAGTCTCAGTTACAGTCTCAGTTTACAGTTTACAGTTTACAATTTACAGTTTACAATTTACAGTTTACGATTTACAGGCTTCACATATAAAAACTCCTTTCGTAATATGACAGGAGTTTTTATTTTACAGATTCCAACAACATGAAACCTGAAACCTGAAACTTTTAACATCTAACTTCTAACTAATAACATCTAACTTTTAACTAAGTCTAAAAAAGAATTGAATTGATTTTGCAAAAATAAGGAATAACCGTATTTTTGCATCTCAAAACTAAAAATTAGAAATGGGAAGAGCGTTCGAATTTAGAAAAGGAAGAAAAATGAAACGTTGGTCAGCAATGGCTAAAACATTTACCCGAATTGGTAAAGATATCGTTATGGCCGTTAAAGAAGGTGGTCCTAACCCTGATGCCAATTCTAGATTAAGAGCTGTAATACAAAATGCTAAAGCCGCTAACATGCCTAAGGACAATGTGGAGCGCGCGATAAAAAATGCAAGTAATAAAGATACTGCCAATTATAAGGAAATTTTGTTTGAAGGATATGCTCCTCACGGAATTGCTATTTTAATTGAAACGGCATCTGACAATAATAATAGAACTGTAGCAAACATTCGCAGTTACTTTAACAAATGCAACGGAACAATGGGAACTCAGGGTTCTGTTGAGTTTATGTTTGACCATACTTGTAATTTTAGAATTGCAAAAGGAAATCTTGATCCTGAAGAATTAGAATTGGAATTAATTGATTTTGGTGCCGAGGAAGTTTTTGAAGATGAAGACGGAATCTTAATCTATGCTCCTTTTGGAAGCTTTGGAGCTTTGCAGAAAGAATTAGAAAACAGAGGTCTTGAAATTTTATCTTCTGGTTTTGAGCGTATTCCTCAAATCACAAAAGAACTTACTGAAGCTCAAATCGCCGACGTTGAAAAACTAATAGAGAAAATTGAAGAAGATGATGACGTTATGAACGTGTATCATACTATGAAAGAAGAATAGATTTTTTAAAAAATAAATTTTATGCAAGCATCTAAATACACAAAATTTGCCGTAATTATTCTGGTAATTTTATTTGTAGTTCTTAGCGTTATTAGCTAAAAAAACCACATTATGTCAATAAAAAAAGCCTTCTAAAATTAAACTTTTAGAAGGCTTTTTTGTTATCAAAACTATATCAGGTTATTTTTTCGCGGGATTGTTTGTCACTTTCAATAAATAGGTTCCTTCGGGTAAATCACCAATATTCGTGGCGTTTGCTCCTACTACTTTTGTTCCTTGCGAGAAAACCTCAACAATTTTAGAAGCATTTTTTGTGTCAGTTGTTGAAACAGCCGGCGGAGATGTCAATTTTATTGGAGCTGTTGTTTTTGTTTCAACAGGTATGCTTTTTTGTACAGTCTTTGAAGCTGGAGCACTTTGAGATGCAACAACCGCATTTGTCGGTTTTGAGCTGTTATAAGACTCCATTACCTGTTCGTCTGTCATGGCAACGGTATATACTTTAACATCGTCTATATCTGCATTAATACCAACTGTCGTATTTAGTTCACCCAGCCTTAAAATATATCCTTTCGTTAAGCGTGAAATTCCTTCTACAGATTTTAATAATTCGCCATTACGATATATTTTTGAGACATTACCATCATAAGTAATGCTATATTGATACCAAACATCTTTAGCAAGCGGAACCGAAACTATAACATCATTTGCAGCTCCCCAGCCTGCCAGGCTTAAATCTGCATTACCTCCGGATGAACCTTGCTGCAATAATCCAAAATATTGCGCATTAGCTCCACCGCCATAACCTACAATATAATTTGGTGCTGTAATTACGTTAAATTTTACCCAAACAGATATTGATCTCGGTTTATTTGCTTGCGGAAGTTCACCTACAACTACTTCTAAACCTTTATTAATTAATCGCAGAGCACTTTTAGCAACTCCCATTCTGTCATTTACAAAATTAGGAGCTCCCAAAAAAGAAATTGTATTATCCGCACTCTTTAAACTTCCGTCGAATTTAAATTCCTGTACGGGATTTTGGGCATTGCTATTTAAAAAACTTACAAACATTAATGTTAGTAATAATTTATTCATATGTAGAGATGTTTGGGGTTTTTAAAACTTATATATTTTAACAATACTAAACTATATTATAATGTATCTGACTAAAAATTTCTTCGGCAACGAGCCTGAATAATCGTTAAATAACCAAAATTTATAATTTTAAACTCTTAATTATATTAGTTTATACTTTAACAAATTTTGTTAAAACTATAAATTTTATTCAACATAACCAAACTCTTATTATGCATAAATACGTTATTCTCATTTAAATCAAATATTTTAACACTTAACGAACATCAATATTTGGTATTTGTAAACTGTTTCTTAAAAAAAAACTCCATTCGCTGTACGAATGGAGTTATATATATTAAAGTATTTTTTACTTACTTTACAAATTCAATTTTCTGAACTTCTTCTTCATTGATGCTATCAAAGAATCCTTGTTCGTTCATCCAGTCATCGCTAAATACTTTACTCATATAGCGAGAACCGTGATCAGGAAAAATGGCAATAATATTACTGTCTTTTGTAAATTCTCCTTCTTCTGCATACTGTTTAATTGCCTGCATTACTGCTCCGGATGTATATCCAACAAATAAACCTTCTTTGCGGGTAATTTCTCTGGCAGAATGAGCACTTTCTTCATCGGTAACTTTCATGAATTTATCGATGATATCAAAATCTGTCGCTGATGGAATCAGGTTTTTTCCTAAACCTTCAATACGATAGGGATAAATTTCTTTATTGTCGAATTCTCTTGTTTCGTGGTATTTTTTCAATACTGAACCAAAAGCATCTACACCTAGAATTCGAATGTTTGGATTTTGCTCTTTTAAGAATTTCGCAGTTCCTGAGATTGTTCCTCCGGTTCCGCTACAAGCAACAAGGTGTGTAATTTGTCCTTTTGTCTGTTCCCAGATTTCAGGACCTGTAGAGTTGTAGTGGGCATCAATATTTAACTGGTTAAAATATTGATTAATGTAAACTGAACCTTTTGTTTCTTCATGCAAACGTTTTGCAACGTTATAATATGACCTTTCATCATCTGCAGAAACGTGTGCGGGACAAACATACACTTTAGCTCCTAAACTTCTCAACATGTCAATTTTATCTTTCGATGATTTTGAGCTTACTGCGAGAATACAATTATACCCTTTTATAATGCTTACCATTGCTAAACTAAAACCTGTATTACCAGATGTTGTTTCGATTATGGTATCTCCTGGAGAAAGTATTCCTCTTTTCTCGGCTTCTTCAATAATATATAATGCAATTCTATCTTTTGAGGAATGTCCCGGGTTAAAAGCTTCTACCTTTGCGTAGAAATTGCCTTCTAACTCGTCGGTGATTTTATTTAGTTTAATAAGTGGGGTGTTACCTATTAACTCTAAAACATTATTGTAAGCATTTATTTCTTCTTTCATAAAAAAATAGTTAATCAAAGGTAATTTTAAATGACCTTGATAGGTTGCAAATTTAACAAAAAATTTCTAATTAGCTTTTAATTTTCTCTAAATCTAATAAAAAACTAAATTCTTTTGCTAAGTCTTTTAAAGCTTCAAATCGGCCTGAAGCACCGCCATGTCCTGCATCCATGTTAGTATCCAAGAACAGAAGATTATTATCTGTTTTTAAATTTCTTAACTTGGCGACCCATTTTGCAGGTTCCCAATATTGAACTTGCGAATCGTGCAGCCCTGTAGAAACGTACATATTAGGATATTGTTGTGATTTTACGTTATCATATGGTGAGTAAGATAACATATAATCGTAATATTTTTTATTGTTTGGGTTTCCCCATTCGTCATATTCCCCTGTTGTAAGCGGAATACTATCGTCGAGCATTGTTGTAATAACATCTACAAAAGGTACCTGGGCAATAACCCCGTTGTATAATTGCGGAGCTTCATTTACGATTACTCCCATCAAAAGTCCTCCTGCAGAACCTCCTTCTGCATACAAATGATCAGCAGAAGTATATTTCTCGTTTATTACAAATTTAGAGCAATCGATGAAATCTGTAAAGGTATTTTTCTTTTTTAACAGTTTTCCATCTTCATACCATTGTCGTCCTAAATCTTCCCCTCCTCTAATATGAGCGATGGCGTAAACAAATCCGCGGTCTAACAGAGAAAGTCGCGTCGAAGAAAAGTACGTGTCCATAGTTATCCCATAAGAACCATAGGCATAAAGCAGTAACGGATTTTTGCCATTTTTCTCTAATCCTTTGCGGTAAATTATCGAAATAGGAACCTTAATTCCGTCTCTTGCAGTTGCCCAAACTCTTTCTTCGATATAATTATTTTTATCAAATTTGCCTCCTAAAACCTGTTGCTCTTTTAAAATTTCTTTGGTTTTAGTTTTCATGTTAAAATCAATTACAGACGAAGGCGTTGCAAGCGATTGGTAACTGTAACGTAAAATATCGGTATCAAAATCAATATTAGTTGTTGTGTAAGCATTATACGTTTCGCTTCCAAAAGGCAAATAATAATCCGGCTCGCCATTCCAGGGCATAATTCGAATATGATTTAAACCGTTTGAGCGTTCTTCAACTACTAAATAGTTCTTGAAAATTTCGATATCTTCCAATAAAACATCTTCACGATGCGGAATAACATCTTTCCAAAATTTCTTCTGCGTTTTGTTTTCAGGCGTTTTCATCAACTTAAAGTTGGTTGCCTTATCTTTATTCGTTAAAATATAAAAAGAGTCTTCATAATGCGAAATACTGTATTCTAAACCTCGAACACGTGTTTGAAATACTTCAAATTCGCCATCAGGATTGTCTGAATTTAAAATTCTATATTCTGTTGTTAAAGTACTTCCTGATCCTATTACAATATATTTTCTTGATTTTTCTTTGCTTATCGATACATTAAATGTGTCATCGGTTTCATTAAAAACCAAAACATCTTTATCAGAACCGGTATTTAATTTATGCCTGAAAACTTTATCAGATCGCAAAGTAACTTCATCTTGTTTAACATAGAAAATAGTATTATTATCATTTGCCCAAACAGAAGCTCCGGTTGCATTTTCTATTTTATCTGCCAGAATTTCTCCGGTTTCTAAGTTTTTTATCTGAATTGTATAGATTCTTCTACCCACAATATCAACTCCAAAAGTCGCAAATTTGTTATCCGGACTAATACTTAATCCGCCTAATTTAAAATAAGCATGATCTTTTGCCAGTTCATTACAATTGAACATGATTTCTTCATCTGCCGAAAGGCTGCCTTTTTTTCTTGAGAATATTGGATAATCCTGCCCTGTTTCAAAACGCGTAATGTAGAAATAACCATTATAAAAATAAGGTACAGACGAATCATCTTCTTTTATTCTGCCTTTCATTTCTTCATATAAAGATTCCTGAAGAGGTTTTGTATGTGAAGTCATACTTTCGTAGTATGCGTTTTCCTGATTTAAGTAATTAATAACTTCAGGATTTTCTCTGTCATTCAACCAAAAATAATTATCGATTCGGGTTTCTTTGTGTTTTTTAAGTGTTTTTGGAATTACTTTGGCCTGTGGAGCCGATATATCGTTTTGCATTGGTTGAGCATTAATTTTTATATAAGTCGGAGCAAAAATACTATAAACACAATAGAACAGAATTAATTTTTTCATAAAATATTGTATTGATATAATACAGCAATATACTAATTTTGTCTGAATAATTTAAAAATCGACAAAATGGATTTAATGGGAATGATGGGTAAACTTAAAGAAACCCAACAAAAAATCGAAGATACAAAAAAGCGTCTTGATACTGTTTTAATTGATGAGCAAAGCGCTGACGGATTATTAAAAGTGACTTTAACCGCTAATAGAAAAATAAAATCAATCTCTATTGATGATTCTTTACTTGAAGATAAAGAACAATTGGAAGATTATTTAATCGTAACCTTAAATAAAGCAATCGAAAGAGCAACAAGCGTAAACGAACAAGAATTGGATGCCGTTGCAAAAATGGATATGCCAATGATTCCCGGAATGGATAATCTTTTTAAATAAAGGTACTAAGGTTCTGAGTTGCAAAGGTTCAAAGGTTTTTGATTTTGAAACTTTTAAATAAAAAAAGATGCACAAAACTGTGCATCTTTTTTTTAAACCTTTGTCCCTATGAACCTTTGCAGCTTTGTACCTTTCTTCTAGAACTTCTGAAGCGTTTCAATCACATAAGTATGCATCACTTCTCTGTAATCTAAATGTGTTACAATACGCAGTTTATTATGTCCCATTGAACTTATGGAGATATTTTTTTGTTTTAATTTTTCTATCAAAAGCTGATCGTTATATCCTTCTGCCAATGAAAAAATCAAAATATTAGTTTCTACAGGCTCAATTGCCGCCACCCATGGTTTTGTGCTTAAAACTGCTGCAATTTCTTTTGCTCTGCGATGATCTTCTGCCAATCTTTCGATATTATGTGCCAAAGCATATAATCCTGCAGCTGCCAAATAACCAACCTGACGCATTCCGCCACCAAATATCTTCCTGATTCTCAATGCTCTGTGAATATCTGCTTTTGTACCTAATAATACAGAACCTATTGGAGCGCCTAATCCTTTTGATAAACAAACTGAAATTGTGTCGAAAATAGCACCAAATTCTTTCGGATTTTGTCTTTTTGCCACCAATGCATTCCAAATTCTGGCACCATCCAAATGGAATTTCAAATTATTGGCCTCACAAACTTTTTTTATTTCTCTTAAATCTTCTAGTTCATAACAAGCGCCGCCACCTTTATTGGTTGTATTTTCTACACAAACCAAACTTGTTAACGGACTGTGGTAAAACTCAGGATCATTGATTGCCGCAGCAACCTGAGCCGCATTTATCATTCCTCTGTCTCCGTCTAACAAACAGCACGAAACGCCACTGTTAAAAGAAACTCCTCCTCCTTCATAATGATAAACGTGTGCATATTTATCAGCAATTAATTGCTCTCCGGGCTGTGTATGTAATTTAATTGCGGTTTGATTTGCCATAGTTCCTGATGGAAAAAAAAGTCCGGCTTCCATACCAAAAAATTCAGCTACCCTTGTTTCTAATTCAATTACCGTAGGGTCTTGTTTGTATACATCATCGCCAACCTGAGCGTTAAACATATACTGCAACATTTCGTATGTAGGCTTGGTAATGGTATCGCTAATTAAATTTATTTCCATGTTCTAAAAACTATATCTATTTTTGTATTACAAAATTACGTATTACTTAGAGTTATTCTTGGCAAGTTTCAGTAAATTTTAACTTGTGAATATCCAGAACCAAATTAACGTAATATTTATAAAAAACATATAAAACTAATATTAATTTATGACAACTACCGAACAAATAAAGGGTATTGTGGAGCGCCTTGGTGCGTTGAGGAGGTATCTTTGACGTTGATGCCAAACTAATTGAAATTGCAAACGAGGAAGAAAAAACCTTTGCCCCTGATTTTTGGAACAATGCAAAAGAAGCTGAAGTCATTGTAAAAAATCTTCGAAACAAGAAAAAATGGATTGAAGATTACAACAAAGCCATTGAACTTACAGATGAATTACAGCTTGCCTATGATTTTTATAAAGAAGGCGAACTTTCTGCAGAAGAATTAGATGAGCATTATAAAACTACGCAGGATCACATTGAAAACATCGAGTTTAAAAACATGCTTTCTGATGAAGGCGACAGTTTAAGCGCCGTTGTTCAGATTACTGCCGGAGCCGGTGGAACTGAAAGTTGCGACTGGGCCGGAATGCTAATGCGTATGTACATGATGTGGGGCGAAAGTTATGGCTATAAAATAAAAGAACTTAACTTTCAGGAAGGCGAGGTTGCGGGAATTAAAACGGTAACTCTGGAATTTGAAGGTGATTATTCTTTTGGTTACTTAAAAGGAGAAAACGGCGTTCACAGATTAGTACGAATTTCGCCTTTTGACAGTAATGCAAAACGTCATACTTCATTTGTATCAGTTTACGTTTATCCGCTTGTTGATGACAGTATCGAAATTGACATTAATCCTGCTGATATCGAAATTACAACTTCGCGCTCTAGTGGTGCGGGAGGACAAAACGTAAATAAGGTTGAAACCAAAGTACAATTGGTACACAAACCAACCGGAATTCAGATTCAATGTTCTGAAACCAGATCGCAGCAAGATAACAGACAACGTGCTATGCAAATGTTACGCTCGCAGTTGTACGAAATTGAGTTGAAAAAACAACAAGCGCAGCGTGCCGATATCGAAGCCGGAAAAATGAAAATTGAATGGGGATCGCAAATACGTAATTATGTAATGCAGCCTTATAAATTGGTTAAAGATGTTCGTACAGGTTATGAAACCAGCGATGTTGATGGTGTTATGAACGGAAATATTGATCCGTTCCTGAAAGCATTTTTAATGATGATGGGACAAAAAGAGGATGAATAAATTTTACAGTAGTCAGTCACAGTTTACAGTATTCAGTCGCAGTTAACTGTAAACTGTGACTGCAAACTGTGACTGCAAACTGTGACTGTGACTGTAAACTAAGACTGAGACTGAGATTGTAAACTAAAAAAAAAGACTATGATAAAATGGGCAGATATAATTCGATTTACGAATAAAGGAAATCCGGCTCCTGAAAAAAGAGTGGAAAAAACGGAAGAAGAATGGAAACAGGTTTTAAGCGCTGAAGAATATCAGGTAACACGTTTAAAAGGCACTGAAAGATCATTTAGTTCTGAACTTTGCAGTTTATTTGATCCCGGAATTTACGAATGTAAATGCTGTGGAACTGTGCTTTTTGATGCTTCTGAAAAGTTTGAATCCGGAACAGGATGGCCATCATTTACACAGCCAATAAAAGAAAATGCAATTGCCTATCACGCTGATAAATCATACGGAATGATTCGTGTTGAAGTCGTTTGCAACGTTTGTGATGCACATTTAGGTCACGTTTTTCCTGACGGACCAGAACCAAGCGGTTTACGTTATTGCATTAATGCAGTTTCTCTCTCTAAAATAAAAGAGTAACAAAATACCCTACCATGGAGAAATTATGTTATACACTTTCTCCATGGTATTTTATTAAATAAAAAATTATTTCTTAATCACCTTTTTGGTGATTTTTTGTTTATCGCTTAAAACATTTACTACATATACCCCTGTAGAAAAGGAACTAAAATCTACTTTTTATATTTCCTTTCAGATTTAAAACTGTTTGTCCATTTTCATTTGTAATTGAAATTCCCTGTATTTCATCTAAAGAATTTAGCGTTAGAAAATTATCCACCGGATTAGGAAAAACTGTTAGACGAGAATCTGGAAAATCAACATGATCAACAACACAAAATCGATTCTATTCTCACGATAAATAGAAATATTAAAATTTATTAACAACCAATAGCTTATTAATTAAAAATTAAAATCTATGAAAATTAGAAATATCAATAATTGTATTTAATTTATGATTTACACTTAACAAACTAGTAATCAAGTCGTTTTAACAGAAAAAAAAATAAAATTAAAATCAATAATAAGCAAAAAATTAATAATCTAAATGTTAATTTTGTAATAATTAAACTGTTATTTTAAATATTTTTCAACAAAAGCAAAAATAAGATTAGGTAATTCGATTCTAATTGATTTTATTTGGCAAAAAATAACTCTAAATCAATTAAATTCATTCGATGAAATCCTACTCAATTCAAGAAATTAATGAAGTAATTAATGGTGTAATTTATGGCACAACTTCACAATGCGTTACAGCGACCGAGCAATTAGAAAAAGCCACAACTTCTGAAATTTCTTTCATAGGAAATAAAAAGTATGAAAAATATTGGGAAGGGTCAAAAGCCTCAATTGCAGTTGTTAACGAAGATATTTCGATTGAACCCGGAGATAATCGCGCTTTTATCAAAGTAAAAAATGCTGATTTGGCTATGTCTCAAATCTTAACACTTTTTGCACCTCCAACACCTTTATTTCACAACAATATTCACAAAACGGCAACTATTGACGAAACAGCTGTTTTAGGTGAAAATGTTCGCATTGGTGCCGGTTGTTATATTGGTCCGAAAGTCGAAATTGGTGCAAATACAACCATTTATCCAAATGTTACCATTTTAGATGAATGTACTATTGGTAAAAATACCATAATATGGTCAGGAACAGTAATTCGCGAACGTTGCCACATTGGTCACGAATGTATTATTCACCCAAATGCAACAATTGGAGCAGATGGTTTTGGTTTCCGTCCGTGCAGTGAAAAAGGTTTAGTGAAGATTCCTCAAATTGGAAATGTAATTATAGGAAACGGAGTTGAAATTGGAGCAAATTCATGTGTAGATCGTGGAAAATTTAGTTCGACTATTTTAGGAGACGGCTGTAAGATTGATAATCTGGTTCAAATTGGACATAATAGCAAATTAGGTAAATTTTGTATTATGGCCGGAAATAGTGGTTTGGCCGGATCTGTAACTTTAGGAAATGGAGTTATCATTGGCGGAAGTGCTTCTATAAAAGATCACACAACAATTGGCGACGGTGCTATTGTTGGCGCAGGTTCTGGTGTTACCGGAGATGTTCCTGCAGGAAAAACCATGTTGGGATATCCAGCTGTTGAAGCTCGTGATGCCTTAAAACAATGGGCAATTTTGAAAAGAATGGTTTGCGATTCTAAGAAATAATCCAAACAAATTATATATATATAAACAGAAGCTTGGCTTCTGTTTTTTTTTGCTCATTTTTTTACTTTTGAGAAGCTATTCCAATTCTGCTTAAAATTTTAGCATCAATATAAAAAGTACCAAATGGAATTATACATGCTAAAAGCACTTTCCACGTTGTTTCTTTAAACTTCCAATTTTGTTCTACTCCTACGCTTATTGTATTAAAAACGAAAAGTAAAAATAAAGCGCCGTGTATGGTTCCCATTGTTCTGGTCAAAAATGGCTCGCCAAAAACATATTTTAAAGGAACTGCAATACATAATAATACCAATAAAGATGTTCCTTCTAAAAATCCAATAATTCGTAATCTTCCAATGTTTGTTTGAAGTAAATGTTTCATAATTATCTAAAATAAGGTCGGTTTGCAAGAGGTGAAAATGGCCAGGGAATGGCAATAAAAATGATTATTAAAGCAATAGAAAACCACAACAACATTGTTTTAAATTTATCGTTGTCAGCTTTTTTTCTTTTGGCTAAAGCCGAACCAACAGTGATTAAAACAATGGCAGTTAACATGAGAAAAATGTGAAGTAATCCAAAAAATACAGTTTCTGGATTTTGAATTCCTTCAGAAAAATTCTTCCAAAAATATTTAACAATTGGACTTTGTATGTAAATTAAAATTCCGAAAATTAATTGAATATGCGCAATTGTCGCCGCCCAATGTCGAATTGAATTGTCTATTTTCGAAAATACTAATTTTGAAGAATAACCTTTATAAGCCCTGAAAATAGCATACAATAAGCTGTTTAATAGGAGCCATCTTAGAAAAGAATGGCAAATTAAAAGAGTTTGATACATTGTTTTTTTGATTTAGACAATGCAAATATATTCAAAAACATACTAATTAGTATGTTTTGAAATTGAATTTATTTTAAACTATTTAAATAATTTCTAAACTCTTTTAAATAAACGATATAACATGAATTATTATCCTGAAGTTTTCCAAAATTCCGTATTCCCCAATAGCCTGAAATTATAAAAAAGGCAGCTTGATTTCCATCAACATCTTTCCTGATCAATCCAGATTTCTGGCCATTTGTGACAGCTTTTTCAATTGTATTTTTCCATTGATCGACCAATTCAGTTAATGCTTTACTGAATTCGTTATTCCAAGGCGTCATTTCCTGCGTTAAGTTTCCAACCGGACATCCGTATTTAACCTGCAAAAAAGGATCTTCGAGAAGTAAATACGAAATCATATCATAAATATCTTCCAGCGGATTTTCTGAATTTTCAATTGGCGAGATAAAGCTTTCCATCATTGTTGCTTTTAAAATCTCCTCAATAATAGCAACTCCCATTTCATCTTTTGTTTCAAAATGATAATAAAAAGCACCTTTTGTAACTTGAGTTGTCGCAATAATTTCATCGATACTTGTGGTTTGATATCCTTTCGAATAAATCAATTCAAATGCTTTATGAAGAATTGTAAGTCGGGTGTTTGCAGCTTTAGACATAAAAAATACTAATTGGTATGAAAAAACAAATTAAGTCAAAAAAAATGAATTACGCCTAAAATTTCAGATAGCAGCAAAACCATTTTTGTTAAATCAAACAAATAAAATCTATGCTTCAATGTGTTTAATTAAATTTTTATGGATACAACCCAACAGATTAATTTATTATGCTGGTTTCAATTGATTTTGTAAATTAGCCAACACTATTTTGTAAAAACCACAATATCTTATGGATTTAAACTTCAATAAAAACGAAGATCACAATAAATTGTTACTTTCTGAATTAAAACAAAGATTTGCCAAAATAAAATTAGGCGGAGGTGAAAAACGTATCGAAAAGTTGCATGCCGAAGGTAAAATGACAGCCCGCGAACGCATCGATTATTTACTGGATGAAAATTCGAAAAGTATTGAAATTGGAGGATTTGTTGGAGACGGAATGTACGCTGAACACGGCGGTTGTCCTTCTGGCGGAGTTGTAATTAAAATAGGATATATTAGAGGAAAACAATGTATTGTAGTTGCCAATGACGCTACTGTAAAAGCGGGCGCGTGGTTTCCTATTACAGGAAAAAAGAATTTACGTGCGCAGGAAATCGCCATGGAAAACAGGTTGCCTATTATATATTTAGTAGATAGCGCCGGAGTTTATTTACCGCTTCAAGACGAAATTTTCCCTGATAAAGAGCACTTTGGCAGAATCTTTAGAAACAATGCTCAAATGAGCAGTATGGGAATTACTCAAATTGCTGCCGTTATGGGAAGCTGCGTTGCCGGAGGCGCTTATTTGCCAATTATGAGCGATGAAGCTTTAATTGTAGATAAAACCGGAAGTATTTTTCTTGCCGGAAGTTATCTCGTAAAAGCGGCTATTGGCGAAACTATCGACAATGAAACTTTAGGCGGAGCTACAACACATTGCGAAATTTCGGGCGTGACAGATTATAAGGCGAAAGACGACAAAGATGCTTTAGATAAAATTAAAAATATTGTAGATAAAATTGGTGATTTTGATAAAGCGGGCTATAGCCGAATTAAGGCTGAAAAACCTGCTCTTGAACCAAAAGATATTTACGGAATTCTGCCAAAAGCAAGAAACGAGCAATACGATATGATGGAAATTATCAATCGTTTGGTTGATAATTCAGAATTTGAAGCTTATAAGGATGGTTACGGACAAACTATTATTACAGGTTATGCAAGAATCGATGGCTGGGCTGTAGGAATTGTGGCAAACCAAAGAAAAGTGGTGAAAACCAAAAAAGGTGAAATGCAGTTTGGCGGTGTTATTTACTCAGATAGCGCTGATAAAGCGACACGTTTTATTGCTAATTGCAATCAAAAGAAAATTCCATTAGTATTTGTGCAAGATGTTACCGGTTTTATGGTTGGATCAAAATCTGAACATGGCGGAATCATTAAAGACGGAGCAAAAATGGTAAATGCAGTAAGCAATTCTGTTGTTCCAAAATTTACTGTCATTGTAGGTAATTCATACGGCGCAGGAAATTATGCCATGTGCGGAAAAGCGTATGATCCTAGATTAATTTTTGCGTGGCCAAGCGCAGAACTTGCCGTTATGGGCGGAACACAGGCTGCAAAAGTATTAGCTCAAATTGAAGCTTCTTCTCTTAAAGCAAAAGGAGAAATTGTTGACGAAGCTAAGGAAACAGAATTATTTAACAAAATAAAAGCACGCTACGACGAGCAAACTTCTCCTTATTATGCAGCGTCAAGATTGTGGACAGATGCCATTATAGACCCATTAGATACCCGTACCTGGATTTCTTTAGGAATTGAAGCTGCAAACCACGCTCCTATTCAAAAACCATTTAATTTAGGCGTAATTCAGGTTTAGCCATTTACGAATTCTTAAAATACGTTAAAAATATAATTCAAAACTTATTTTTAAACGCTTAAAAATCACTATATCATTAAAAATTAGTAACTTAGTATGTAATTTTTAATCACGTAGTATCATGGAAAATGTAAAAAGTTTAAATAAATGGGCTAATTCGCACACTTATTTGCCAGTAGATTTAGTACGTATTGTATTGGGTGTTTTTTTATTTATGAAAGGGGTTTCTTTTGTAACAAACATTCAGTACCTGCATGATTTAATTTCTCCCATTGATCGTTTTGGAGGCGGAATGTTTCTTTTACATTATATCGCTCCAGCTCACATGATTGGAGGAATTATGATTGTTTTCGGGTTACTTACGCGCTGGGCAATAGCGGCTCAATTACCTGTATTATTTGGAGCCGTTCTCATAAACTTTATAGGAAACATGCATTCAGAAAGCTTAGTTCTGGCAATAGTAGTTCTGTTAGTTTGTATTTTCTTTTTATTCTATGGAAGCGGAAAACATTCGGCAGACTATTATTTTAAAATGCAGCAATAAAACTATTTATCCTCGACTATAATACTTGTTGAGGATAAAATTATGTCCTTTTTTAACATTAATTAGCTTTTTAAAATTTCATTTATTGTATTTTATGAACTAATTTCGCCAACATGGATTGGATTCGTAAAACCGTTATTTTTGTATCACTTTTGATCATGGCTTTTTTTGCTGTTCAGGCAAATCAAGTTACTGTACAAAAAATTGAAAGTGAAAAATCGGATACGAATTTTTCAAATGATTATGTTGACGCATCTGATTTTATACAGCCACAAGCGAGTTATCAGTTTACAGCAAATATTAAAACCATTCAGCCTATTTTAGTTAAATGGTTTGACTCTTTATTGATAACAATTCCTGCACATCAGGTTGTTAAATCAAAATCAAATTTTGCAAATCAATTATTAAATCAGAGCCGCAAAATATCCCTATTACTCTATCCCTTCCATTATTTTTGGTAGTTAAATTCATGAAATTTTAACGCGAAGATTTATTCTTCTCAGATTAATTAAACCGTTTTTCGATTAGAAAACTGTTTACTATTTCATATAATTTAATTTAATAAAACAAAAATGGATACAAGTGTAACTATAATTGGTATTGTGATTGCGATCATAGTAGCCGTGCCTATATATTTCTCTGCACGAACAAGCGCTGCAAACAAAACAAAAATTTTAAATATTCAAAAGAAATTCAATTCGGCAAATCCTCAGGATTTTGATTTAACAGAATCCCAAAGCAATAAAACGCTTACGATAGATCAAAAAAATAGAAAATTTATTTTGATGAATTTTAATCCTAATCAACAGGAATCATCATTTGTCGATTTAAAAACAGTTTCATCCTGTAAATTAGTTTCAACAACTGACGCAAATTCAGATACAATTTTAAAAATTGATTTTGAATTTCAGGAAAGAGAAAACTCAAAAAAAATTACAATCCCATTCTATGATTTTGACGATGACAGAATTAAGCAAATCAGTGCTTACCAAGATCATATGTTTGCAAAAAAATGGCTTAAAATCATTCAGGATTCTATTTAGTGTTAGTTATTTAATTCAGTTAAAAGAGGTTCATTTTGGGCCTCTTTTTTTATGGGCTAATATGATATTTATCATTTTATATTTTGATCTGTCGTGCTAATTTTGATAGATCCAAAATGCGCTTTTATGAAAATTTCACTAATTCAAAAATACAATGTTCCGGGACCGAGATATACAAGTTATCCAACTGTTCCGTATTGGAATGAACAGAATTTTAGTTCTGAAAAATGGATTGAATCTTTTCAAAAAGCATTTTCAGAAAGCAATTCCCAAAACGGAATCAGTCTTTACATTCACTTGCCTTTTTGCGAAAGTATGTGCACTTTTTGCGGATGCAACAAACGCATTACAAAAAACCATTCTGTAGAAGAAACGTATATTAAAGCTTTACTCAAGGAATGGCGCTTATATTGCAAATTACTTCCCGAAAAACCTTTTATAAAAGAAATACATTTAGGCGGAGGCACTCCAACATTTTTTTCGACAAACAATTTAGAGCATCTCATAAATGGCCTTTTTTGTTATGCCAATAAAGCAGAAAACTATGAATTTAGTTTTGAAGGACATCCAAATAATACCACTTATGATCAACTTAAAAAATTATATGATTTAGGCTTTCGTCGGGTAAGTTTTGGTGTTCAGGATTATGCCGAAAAAGTGCAAAAAGCAATTCATCGCATTCAGCCCTTTCATAATGTAGCCAAAGTAACTTTTTGGGCAAAAGAAATTGGATATACATCTATTGGTCACGATATTATATTCGGACTGCCATTTCAAACCATTGATGATGTTGTAGATACGATAGAAAAAACAAATTCTTTAAGACCGGATCGTTTAGCATTTTATAGTTATGCCCATGTGCCTTGGATAAAAGGAAATGGTCAGCGTGGTTTCAATGAAGAAAATCTTCCAAAAGATTCCGAAAAAAGAAATTTGTATGAAACCGGAAAGGAGATGTTGTTTAAAAACGCTTATAAAGAGATTGGAATGGATCACTTTGCGTTACAATCAGACAGTTTATATAAAGCGTCTCAAAACAAAAAACTTCATAGAAATTTTATGGGTTATAGTGCCTCAAAAACGCAGCTTATGATTGGTTTAGGGGTTTCATCTATTAGTGACAGCTGGTATAGTTTTGCTCAAAACACCAAAAACCTAGAAGACTATTATCAATTACTGGAATGGGATAAATTGCCAATTGTAAAAGGTCATATTCTGGATAGTGAGGATTTAATCATCCGAAAACATATTTTGAATCTAACATGTGAATTTGAAACTTCCTGGACTAATGAAGTTCTTTATTTTAAAGAGCTTGAAAATGTGAAAGCGGATTTAAAAGAAATTGAAAAAGATAATTTAATCGTTATTGAAGAAAATAAAATTACAATTACCGAAGCAGGAAAACCTTTTGTACGTAATATTTGTATGGCTTTTGATTTACATTTAAAAAGAAAATCTCCGGAAACCAGTTTGTTTTCAATGACGGTTTAATGACAATTTGGAACTTCCTGAACAAACAAACTCATATTTGATGGAGATAAATATGGGATTCCGAGACCCAAACCCCGTAAAATAAATAAAACGCCAATAATTACAGCAACATAAGGAATTGCTCTTTGAATTTTATTTCTAAAAGACAAATTCAGTAATGAATTTAAATACACAACGGCTGTCATTAAAGGTATAGTTCCCAATCCGAATAAGATCATATAGAGAATCCCTAAACTGGCACTTTGCATCGCAATTGCTCCAAATAAGGCTACATAAACCATTCCGCAAGGTAAAAAGCCGTTTAATAAACCTATTATAAAAAGTGACTTATAACTTTTGTTTTTAAAATGACTTCCCAGACCGGATTTGATTTTTGATATAACTTTATAAACCGGTTTTGAAAAATTATATTTTGAAAATACTTTTTCAGGAATCAAAACTACAATTATCATAAACAAACCAATAACTATAGACATATTTTGCTGCAATCCGGCCAGAAAAAAGCCTCTGCCCAATAATCCGAAAATTAGACCAATTACTGCGTATGCAATTAAACGCCCAATGTGATAGGTAAAAATCTGAATTGCTTTCTTTACTTCATTTTGACGATCTACCGGCAACATCATAGCAATGGGTCCGCACATTCCTATACAGTGAAAACTACTAATTAACCCAAATATAAAAGCAGAATACAGCATTTTTTGCTTTATTAATTTACAAAAATAACTTCTTTTGATAAGTACTTTTTACCATCATATTGCCATTCCATAGTAACATCCCAGCGTCCTTTTATTAATTTGCTTTTTGGAATCAATAATGTAGAATTTGTCAAAGTAATTGGCGTGTTAAAATCAAATTTCTTGTTTGATGGCCTGTACAGCAAAATGTTTCCTTTTAATTTATCAGTTTCAAATTTTACAGGAAAAACTATTTTTACGCCTTCCGCTATATATTCAATTGTTGGTTTTTGCTGTAAATCATGTGCATTTTGAATACGGGACATTTCTTCCTGAAAATGCGAATCGTGTTTATAATATTCTTCTACGACCAAATCATTATCGTATTTACTATTTGATTGTACTTCAAAAACGAAGTATAAAATAAAGGTCATAAATAACCCAAAAGCAATTACTATTCCCGTTCCCCAATTGATTTTCATGGTATTATTTTTTTAATTAAAACTACGCGGCCCTAAAAAGTTTGTTGTGGTTGTTTCAAGCAAATCTTTGCCATTATAAATTCCTATTTTAACTTTTGTTTTATCACTTTCTAAAATTGCCTCATCTATTTCTATAAAAAGGGTTCCTTGCGAAATTCCTTCTTTTATAATTTTAAAATGCTCTTTTCCAACGTTTTTAATTGCACCCTTTTGATCAATTAATTCAAAATGAATGTCATTATAATCTTTCATGGTTTTATTTACAATCTTATAAGTATATACATTGCTGATTTTATCTCCTTTATGCTGAAAAAGCTGTCCGGCAAACGTAAAATAATCGCCTGAACATCTGCTCTTAAAAAAAGCATTCCAACAAAAACACTCATTAAAATCAGTAAAACTGCTGTGTAACCTTTCATTCTTGCAGTAAACTTAAAAGGCTCTTTTTTTGCAATTTCATCTTCTGAAGCATAACGAATAAGGCCTTTTGGTAAACCAACAGAATCCATTATCGAATCGCATTCATCAATACAAGCGGTGCAATTTGTGCATTCTAATTGTGTACCATTTCTAATATCGATTCCCATTGGACAAACGTGCACACATTGATGACAATCAATACAATCTCCTTTTCCTGTAGTGTTTCTGTCTTCTTTTTTATTAAACTTAGCGCGACCTTCTTCTTTTTCACCACGTACAAAATCGTAAGCAACGTTTATCGATTTATTATCTAAAAGAACGCCTTGCAAGCGGCCATAAGGACAAGCAATTATACAAACCTGTTCGCGAAACCAAACAAAAACAAAGTAAAAAACACTTGTAAAAATAAGCAGGGCAATAAAATTGCTTGCCTGCTGAATTGGTCCTTGCTCAATCATTAAAAAAAGAGTGTCACTCCCAACCAAATAAGCTAAAAAGACATTTGCTATACCAAAAGAAATGAGGAAGAAAATTATCCATTTAGTCGTTCTCTTTCTAATTTTTTCAGAATTCCATTCTTGTTTTGATAAACGCAATTGTGCGCCACGATCACCATCAATCCAATATTCTATTCTTCTAAAAACCATTTCTAAGAAAATAGTCTGTGGACAAATCCATCCGCAAAATATTCTTCCAAAAACAACTGTAAATAATATAATAAAAACAATTCCAACAAGCATTGAAATTACAAAAAGGTAAAAATCCTGTGGCCAAAATGGAAATCCAAAAATATTAAAACGACGTTCTAATACATTGAACATCATAAATTGGTTTCCGTTTACTTTTATAAATGGATTGGCAATTAATATGACTAATAAAATGTAACTAACCCATTTTCTATAATCATAGAACTTACCAGACGGTTTTTTTGGAAAAATATATTTCCTTTTACCACCTTCATCAATAGTTCCAATGGTATCTCTAAAAGCTTCGTCTGGTAAATTTGACATGATTATTTATTATTTTTTAACTTCGGTACTATCAGCTGATTTACTTGTCGCTACATCACTTTTCGCATTTTCATCAACCCAGATTTCCCCTTCTGATTCTTTTGGATCTTTTGGATTACTTCCCTGTAAAGACAAGATATAACTTGCTACTTTTTGAATTTCTTTAGGTTTTAAAGTTCCTTTCCATGAGATCATTCCTTTACCGTCCCGACCACCATTTGTAATTGTGTGAAACAGGTTTTTAATTCCGCCACCTAGTATCCAATGATTATCTGTTAAATTTGGTCCAATTTGTCCTCCGGCGTCAGCGCGGTGACAAGCTGCACAATTTGTCATAAAAATTTCTTTACCTGCATCTAAATTTGGAGCATCCGTAAGCAAAACAACTGTTTTTTCATCCATTAAATCCGGTGCTGTTTTGAGGTATTCATCAACATCGATTTTTGCCTGAGCCATTTCTTTTTTTAGCTCCATTTCCTGATCATCACCACCAAACATTTCATAGCGGGCAAAATAAATTACTCCAAAAATGACACAGATGTAAAACAAATACACCCACCAAGGCGGTAAATTATTATCAAGCTCTTTAATTCCGTCATAATCATGATCCATCAACAAATCGCCTTCTTTTTCAATAGGCTGCGTTTTGGTAAGTTTATGCATTAAATCTTTATACCAGGTACTTTCTTTAATGCTCAGGTTATCTTCATAATCTGCCACAGCTTTTTCTTCCGGAGACATCAATTGATACATAACGCGATTAACAGCACTTAATGTAATTTCAATTGCAATAAGAATGAATAGAAATACCAATAAAAAAACGGAAACCATTGGATACCTTATAAAAGCAGCTCTGTCTCCAGAATCTATAAAATATTCCATTAATCCAAAAACGATGAAGAAAATCACCGGTACTCTTACATATACTGGGAAAAATTTTTTCATTTTAAATATTTTTTGAAATTATAATACTTTCCTCATTTAAGGGTATTTGGCTCATTTCTTTAATTTTTTCTTTTTTATAAGTAAAGACCCAAAAGCCTAAGAATACAAAAAAGACAAAGAATATAAGCAGAGAAAGAATCGGGTAAATGGCTATACCCGAAATATTCTCCATATTGTGTTTTATTTGTTCGAACATAATCTTATAATTTTGAAGTATCTTTTACTTTAATATCAGTTCCGAGTCTTTGTATGTATGCAATAAGGGCAACTATTTCTCTTTCGTTCATTGGAACAAATTTTTCGCCTCTTGCAGCAGCTTTTTTCTTGCTTTCTTCATAGCTTTTTACAAAGTCAGGATCGTTTTCAAGGCTTTTCTCTATTGATAATGCCTGGGTTCTTAATGTTTGCACTGCATTTGAAACTTCGGATTCTGAATACGGAACTCCCAATGTAACCATTGCCTGCATTTTCTTTTGGGTTAAAGAAATATCCATCGGTTTATTATCAAATAACCATTTATAACCTGGCATAATTGAACCTGCCGAAATACTTTGCGGATTCCAAAAGTGATTAAAATGCCAGTTATCATTGTATTTACCGCCAACTCTCAATAAGTCAGGACCTGTTCGTTTTGATCCCCAAAGAAATGGATGATCGTATACAAATTCTCCTGCTTTTGATTGTGGCCCGTATCGTTCAACTTCACTTCTAAACGGACGCACTGATTGTGAATGGCAGCCTACACAGCCTTCTCTTATATATAAATCACGCCCTTCAAGTTCTAAAGGTGAATATGGTTTTACACTGGAAATAGTTGGAATATTTGATTTTACCATAATTGTTGGTACAATTTGTATCACTCCTCCAATTAAAATTGCAATCGTTGCTAAAATGGTCAGCTGAATTGGTTTTCGTTCTAACCATGAATGGAATTTTTCTCCATTTATTCTGCTGCTGCTTATTCTTTGCAATGCAGGCGCCTGAGCCAATTCGTCTTCTATTGTTTCACCTGCTTTAACGGTCATGATAATATTGTAAACCAATGTAAACATACCAACTAAATACAAAGTACCGCCAATAGCTCTCATCCAATACATTGGCATGATTTGCGTAACGGTTTCAAGAAAATTACCATACGTTAAAGTACCGTCCGGATTAAATTGTTTCCACATTGAAGCCTGAAGAAAACCGGCCACATACATTGGTAAAGTATACAAAATGATTCCTAACGTACCAATCCAAAAATGAAAATTAGCAAGTTTATTAGAGAATAGTTTACTTTTTGTCATTCTTGGAATCAACCAGTAAATGATACCAAAAGACATAAACCCGTTCCAGGCTAAAGCTCCCACGTGTACGTGTGCAATAATCCAGTCTGTATAATGTGCAATAGCATTTACATTTTTTAATGAAAGCATCGGACCTTCAAAAGTTGCCATTCCGTAACCGGTAATGGCGACCACAAAGAATTTTAAAACCGGTTCTTCACGAACTTTATCCCAAGCGCCTCTTAAAGTTAAAAGTCCGTTAATCATTCCTCCCCACGAAGGTGCAATTAACATAATAGAGAATGCGACTCCTAAATTTTGCGCCCAGTTTGGTAAAGCTGAATACAATAAATGATGTGGTCCTGCCCAGATATAAATAAAGATTAAAGACCAAAAATGTATAATTGATAAACGATAAGAATAAATTGGTCGATTGGCTACTTTTGGAACAAAATAATACATCAACCCTAAAAATGGTGTCGTTAAGAAAAATGCAACGGCATTATGACCATACCACCATTGTACAAGTGCATCCTGAACACCGGCATAAACAGAGTAGCTTTTTAAAGCCGAAACCGGAAGTTCAATATTATTAAAAATATGCAATACGGCAACCGTTACAAATGTTGCAAGGTAAAACCAAATCGCAACATATAAATGACGTTCTCTACGACGCAACATAGTACCAATCATGTTAATTCCCATCACGACCCAAATTAACGCTATAGCAATATCAATTGGCCATTCTAACTCGGCATATTCTTTTGATGAAGTATAACCCAGGGGTAATGTAATAGCTGCGGCAACAATAATTAACTGCCAGCCCCAAAAATGCAGATTACTTAAAAAATCACTAAACATTCTGGCTTTCAGCAATCGCTGCAACGAGTAATACATACCCGCGAAGAAAGCATTTCCAACAAATGCAAAAATAACTGCATTGGTATGCAAAGGTCTTAAA
Source organism: Flavobacterium sp. N1736 (assembly GCF_025947065.1). Taxonomy (NCBI): domain Bacteria; kingdom Pseudomonadati; phylum Bacteroidota; class Flavobacteriia; order Flavobacteriales; family Flavobacteriaceae; genus Flavobacterium; species Flavobacterium sp. N1736. The sequence continues at coordinate 576,357 of NZ_CP109994.1, read as the reverse complement.
CGTCCGTAACTAAGCCAGGAAATCCCATCTGTTATATTGGGAAAAAGGTACATAACCGCTAAGGTTAAGCCTACTAACATACCTACAACTCCAAAAAGGATTGTGGCGTAAATGAATTTTTTTACAATTTTGTTGTCGTAATAAAACTGTTCCATTTCCATAATTATACTTGTTTTTCTTCGGTTGGTGAAATATTGTTTTTTGAAATAACTTTGGTTTCGTCATCAAAAAGCATTCTGACAGAGGGCGTATAATCATCATCATATTGTCCTGATTTTACAGCAACAATAAAAGCAATGAAGAAACAGATTGCGACAAAAATACTTACTGAAATTAATAGATAAATGACACTCATACCCTAAATTTATGTTAACAAAATTAATAGGTAATAGGCAGGTAAAATATGATAATTGTCATATTTGAATAGAATGCTAAATGTAGGAAAAATAATAACAACAATTATTTATAATCGTTTTAAACTACTGTTACTGAAATAATTAGACATTAAAGTAACAAAACTTACAATCGTAATTGTACTTAACGGCATAATAATAGCCGCAACTAATGGAAGTAAATTGCCTGTAACAGCAAAGGATAAACCAACAATATTGTAAAGCAGCGACAAGCAAAAACTCATCTTGATAATTGAAATTGATTTATGAGATATTTTTATAAAATAATCGAGTCGTGAAAATTCGCCAGCATCTAAAATTGCATCGCAGGCAGGAGAAAACACGTTAACATTTTCTGAGATAGAAATGCCAACATTACTTTGCGCCAAAGCACCAGCGTCATTTAAACCATCACCAATCATCATTACATTCTGCCCTTTTTCCTGAAGTTTCTTTATAAACTCCAGTTTTTGCTCTGGTTTTTGATTAAAAATTAATTCAGTATTTTTTGGCAAAATAGCTTCGAGACTTTCTCTTTCTCCATCATTATCACCAGACAATACTTTGATTTGAAAGGTTTTACTAAGTTTTAAAAATAGCTCCTGTAAACCTTCTCTATATTGATTTTTAAATACAAACCTGCCGTAATAGACATGATCAATTTTAATGTGCAGCGACGTTTTTTCTATTTCTGACGAATCCGAAACGGAGTTCTTGACAAACTCGGCAGAACCTATTTGAATTTGCCTATTATCAATAATAGCCTGAATTCCTTTTCCTGTTATTTCCTGAAAGTCATCTATTTTAATCTTTTTTATTTCAGGTAAAAAATCATATAACATTCGGCTTAAAGGATGATTTGAAGCGCGAAGCACATTTTTGATAAGAATATTATTTTCCTCTGAAATTAAATTTCCTTCATAGGTAATATTCGCTTTTTTATTTGTTGTGATTGTTCCTGTTTTATCAAATACTAAAGTATCAACTTTTGCTAATTGCTCAATAACGAGAGCATTTTTAAGATACATTTTTTGTTTGCCCAGAATTCTAAGAATATTGCCAAAAGTAAACGGTGCCGTAAGTGCCAATGCACACGGGCATGCAACAATTAGCACAGCTGTAAAAACATTAAAAGCTATATTGGCATCAATAAATATCCAGTAACCAAAACCTGCAAAGGCAATTAATAATAATATTGGAGTAAAATATCTACTAATGGCATCGGTAATTGTTTTGTGTTTTTGATCGACATTTTTTTGAAAGATTTCATTACTCCACAGTTGTGTCAGATAACTTTGCGAAACGGAATGTAAAACTTCCATTTCGATAATTTTACCAATTTGTTTACCTCCGGCAAAGATTTTATCGCCTGATTTTTTAGTAATTGGAACTGCTTCACCGGTTACAAAACTATAATCGATTTCAGCTTTTTCACTAATTAAGATTCCGTCAACGGGAATTAATTCCTGATTTCTAATTAATAATCGATTTCCTTTTACGATATCATATATAGGTAAACTTTCTTCGGTTGTATCCAGATTAATTCTTGTAACCGCAATAGGAAAATAAGATTTAAAATCTCTTTCAAAGCTCAAAAAACTATAGGTTTTAATTTGAAACATTTTTCCTAGCAGCATAAAGAAAACCAAACCCGTTAAACTGTCAAAAAAACCAGGACCATAATCCATAATCATATCAAAAGTGCTTCGTATAAACATGACAATAATTCCTAACGCTATAGGAATATCAATATTTAACATCTTGGATTTAATGCTTTTATAGGCCGAAACATAATAACCACTTGCTGAGTATAAAAAACTGGGCAATGAAAGGATAAAAATTAAAGCCCGAAAGAATGGTTTGTAATTGTCGAGCCAAAACTCTTTTATTTCAAAATATTCGGGAAACGAAAGCAACATAATGTTTCCGAAACAAAAAAATGCAACTCCAAGTTTATAAGTAAGCGTTCGGTCTACATTACTTTTGCCTGTTTCGTAGTTTTCTAAACTAATATAAGGTTCATAACCTATTGAACTAAGTAAATAAACAATTGTTTTTAGGGAAACAATATCTAGATTATAAGTAATTCGAACTTTTTTTTCCGGAAAATTAACCTGAGAAATGCTGATTCCGGGTTGTAATCTGTTTAGATTTTCAAGAATCCAAATACAGGAACTACAATGAATATGGGGAATATTGAGTGAAACTATAGCGGTGTTTCCTTCCTGAAATTCTAAAATTTTTGATAAGATTGTTTCGTTATCAAGAAAATCATATTTTCCCTGAATATCTTGTGGAGTTGCACCTGGTGATTTTTCAAAATCGTAATAGCAAGTTAAATCATGAAGACTGAAAATTTCGTAAACTGTTTTGCACCCATTACAACAGAACTTTTTTTCATCAAAATTGATTTCTTCATTTTTAGTAATGGTTAGCCCACAATGAAAACAACTTTGCTCACTCATAATTTGTTTTTTTTAACTTGTGCAAAGTTTACAAATTGCAAAAGACTATAAATATGATATTTATCATACTTTAATAAATTATGATTCTAATTTACTAAAATAAAAAGGGCAAATTACGATTGAACTTTTTTTATTGTTTTTTTCTCTAATTATTCTGCTTTTAAACCTGAATATTGGTTAATTTCGCATAAAATTTTTGTCATGAATAAATGTGACCAATGTATCGTACGGCAGTTAACTTCTTTACAAGCCTTAAATAAAGATGAAGTTATAAAACTTGCAAACAGCAAAACTACTTACACAATTAAAAAAGGAGAGTCAATTTTTGAAGAAGGTGAAGTCACGAATGGCGTTTTTTGTGTGAAAGACGGAGTTGGAAAACTTTCAAAACTTAGTGCCAACGGAAAAGATCAGATTGTAAAATTAGTAAAATCAGGTGAGCTTTTAGGACAGCGTTCTATGATTAGTAACGAACCTGCCAATCTGAGTGCAAAAGCTATAGCTGATATGGAAGTTTGTTTTATTCCAAAATCTGAGATTATTGGTTTTTTTAATACTAACAATCAGTTTTCGATGAAATTAATGCAATCTGTTTGTGAGGATTTAAAAGAATCTGAGAATGATAAAATTGCATTAGTTCAAAAAACCGTAAAACAAAGATTAGCAGAAACATTGCTTTATTTACATGACTTTTTTGGAATAAACGATGATAAAACCCTAAAAGTACAACTAACCAGAGAAGAATTAGCCGGAATGATAGGAACGGCAACCGAAAGCTGCATCCGTTTGCTTTCTGATTTTAATAAATTAGATTTTATAGAATTAGTTGGTAAAAAAATTGTTCTTAAAGATGTAAAAGCATTAAAAAAGCTAGCCGAATAATCAGAGCTTTTTCGCCTCATTCCAAAAAACATCCATTTCTGCAAGTGTCATATCCATTAAAGGTTTTCCTAATTCACCTGCTTTACTTTCAAGATATTGAAAACGTTTAATAAACTTTTTATTGGTTCGCTCCAAAGCATCTTCCGGATTTACATTTAAAAATCGGGCATAATTAATCATGGAAAATAATACGTCTCCAAATTCTGCCTCAATTTTATCCTGATCTCCAGCCGTCACTTCTACTTGCAGTTCTTGCAATTCTTCCTGCACTTTATCCCAAACCTGATGCGGTTCTTCCCAATCAAAACCAACACCTTTTACTTTATCCTGAATTCGGCTTGCTTTAACTAATGCCGGTAAACTTCTTGGAACTCCTTCTAAAACAGATTTTTTTCCTTCTTTAAGTTTTAATTTTTCCCAATTTTGTTTGACTTCTTCTTCATCTTTTACAACTGTATCGCTATAAATGTGAGGATGACGATGAATTAGTTTTTCGCAAATTTCGTTACAAACATCAGCAATATCAAAATCATTGGTTTCTGAGCCTATTTTTGCATAAAAAACAATATGCAGCAATAAATCTCCTAATTCTTTTTTTACTTCGTTTAAATCATTATCCAAAATTGCATCTCCCAATTCATACGTTTCTTCAATGGTAAGATGTCTAAGCGTTTGCAAAGTCTGCTTTTTATCCCACGGACATTGTTCACGCAGTTCATCCATAATAATTAATAATCTTTCGAATGCCTGAAGTTGAAGTTCTTTACTCATTTTTGAAGTTTTTTTGGATTGTAACCTAATGGTGTAAAAGTAAAAAATCCTGTCAAGAAAATATCTTAACAGGATAATATATTAATGGAAGATTAATTACTATTCTTCTTTTTTAGCTTTTGGTTTTTTAGCCGTCGGAGCTTTTTTTGGTTTTTCTTCAGCAACCGGAGTTTTTTCCGGAGTTTCTGTAACCGCTGGTGCCAAATCTGTAACCAATCCTTTTGTCTCAAGCGTGTTATACCAGTTTAATACTTTTTTAATATCTGAAGGATAAACCCTTTCTTCATCAAAATCAGGTAAAATTTCTTTAAAATAACTTGTTAATGTAGCGTTATCTTCTTTATGAGAAATTGCCTGACCGTTCTTTTCTTTTTTAGCAATAAGCTGCATTACTTCCGTTAAAGGTTTTTCTCCATCGTAAGTGTAGATTGAAATTTCAGATAATAAACTTACATTACTTTTTAAGTTTACTGTGATTTTTTTTCCGTCTAATAATGATTCTGCCACAAAACCTGTACGAGTTTGCACTTTCAATACATATAAACCTGGTTTCCCAGAAATGGCTAAAATTTTCTCTAAATTCATGTTTATTAAAATTAGTATTAAGAATTTCTTTTTGTATGTCCTTTTCTCAGAACATCATTTATCTCCCTTTTTTTGCAGCAGCAAATTTCATTCTGTATTCCTGAAAAGTTTTTCCTTCGGTAATATTTTTCAATTTCTTTTGAATCAAACGTTTTTTCAAAGAAGATATTTTATCCGTAAATAAAATCCCTTCGATATGATCGTATTCATGCTGAATAACTCTTGCAATCAATCCGTCAAAAACCTCCGTTTTCATTACAAAATCCTCTTCACAATATTCAATTGTAACAGTTGGTTTTCTATAAACATCTTCACGAACATCCGGAATACTCAGACAACCTTCGTTAAAACTCCACTCCTCACCTTCTTCTTTTACAATTTTAGCATTGATAAAAGTTTTTTTAAAGCCTTTTAAATCGTTTTGCTCTTTTGTCGATACATCTTCATCATCACTAAAAGGTGTTGTATCGATAATAAACAAACGAATCGCCATACCAACCTGCGGTGCAGCCAATCCTACGCCGTAAGCATTGTACATGGTCTCATACATGTTTGCTATTGTTTCTTTTAAGTTGGGATAATCCGGCGTAATTGCCTCGCCCACTTTTCTTAAAACAGGATCGCCATATCCTACAATTGGTAAAATCATTCGTATTAATTTAAGTATTATGTGCTGAAAACATTGAAATTTGCTCTCATAATTCAGCTGGCAAAAATAGTAAAAAATAGTCAATGAATAATTCTAAACACACATTAATCGCATTTTTCACTGCTTATTAAAATCTCATCCATAATTATGCCAAATTAACTCGTACAATTCTTACCTTTGCTAGTAAACCTCATTTTATGTACGAACGTATCACAAAATTCACAAACAGTACTTCTTTTTTTAACGCTTCAAAAGTAACTATTGCTTCTGTTGTTCCTGTTTTAATTTTGAATTTTCTGGGCTATTTTGAAATTGGTTTTACCATTGCGCTTGGCGCTTTTTTTACGTATCCAAGTGATATTCCCAGTACATTAAAACATAAAATAAAAGGTCTTATTGTTGCTTCATTTATTGTTTCGGGAGTTAATTTCCTTGTCAATTTAGCCTATCCTTTTCCATTTTTATTTTATCCGTTTTTAGGCTTATTGCTTTTTCTATGCTCCATGATCTCTGTTTACGGACAGCGAGCAACTTTGGTTTCATTTTCGGCATTACTTTCTATTTCGTTATCATTTGGGCATTTACACCAAGGCTGGGAAGCGTTTCAATATTCAGGATTTATATTTATCGGAGGAATTTTATATTTAATCGTATCTATGGTGTTTCATTTTGTACACCCTTATAAATATGTTGAATTACAAATTGCTGAAGGCATAAAATTAACGGCAAAATATTTAAAATTAAGAGGCGATTTATGGAGTCCGGAAGCCAAACGAACTGCCATTATCGAAAAACAACTGGCGCTTCAGGTTGAATTAAATTTAATTAATGAAGATTTACGTAAAGTACTTATTGGAAATCAAAACACCTCTGCAGCCAACAGCCAGAACAGAAAAATGCTGCTTGTTTTTATTACTCTTGTTGAAATACAGGAACTTGCCTTATATACTTCATTTGATCATAGTAAACTTCATGAAAAGTTTGACCGACATCCGGAAGTTTTAAGAACGTATCAAAATGTGGCTTACAAATTGGCTTCGACCTTAAAAAAACTTTCTAAAAATGTACATCATATTGCGGTTTATGTGGATAAACATGATTTAAAAAATGAACTTGATGCACTTGAATTTGCCATTTTTGATTATGAAAAAACTTTAGGTAAAGATGAAGCTGCCGAAGGTGTTTTGATGTTAACCAATATGTTGAAATATGCTAAAAACCAAGTTGGAAAAATAAAAATTATCCAAAGGGCTTTTTCACTTGCCATGCAGTCTTATAAACTAAAAGACAAAGATAAAGAGTTGGAAAAATTCCTCACTCCTCAATATTATCCTTTGCGCACGCTGACAGAAAATATGAGTTTCTCCTCTTCTATTTTTAGACATTCATTGCGATTGACGATCACTATTTTAATAGGTTTTATTATTGGAAAAATTCTGCCTTTTCAAAATGTATATTGGATTTTATTGACCATCGTTGTCATTATGCGTCCTGGTTATGGTTTAACAAAGGAAAGATCTTATAACAGAATCTTCGGAACTATTTTAGGAGGATTAATTGCTTTTGGGATTGTTTCATTAGTTCAAAATCACGTCTTACTGAGTATTTTTTCTATTGTTTGTATGTTACTCGGAATTTCGTTTACACAAATCAACTATAAAATAAGTGCCACTTTTGTAACGATGTATGTCGTTTTTATTTACGGAATTCTAACACCAAATGTTGTCGAAGTAATTCAATTTAGAATATTAGATTCAATTGCGGGAGCAGTTTTAGCCTTTTTAGCCAATCAGTTTTTATGGCCGGCATGGGAGTTTATAAATACGCCTATACATATTGAAAATTCGGTTCGTTCTAACAGAAACTATCTTAAACAAATTGCCGATTTTTATAACAAGAAAGGTGAAGTTCCTACTTCATACCGATTGGCAAGAAAACATGCATTTGTAGAAATTGGAAATTTAATGACCTCTTTTCAGCGTATGATGCAAGAGCCAAAATCAAAGCAAAAAACGTTACCATTGGTTAATAAATTGGTTGTTTTAAACCATTCCTTACTTTCCGCATTAGCTTCTTTATCCACTTATATTCAGGCGCATCAAACAACATCTGCCTCAGAATCATTTAATTATATTATAAAAACTATACTGTCGAATCTGGATCAGGCTATTTCCATTTTAAGAAACGAAACTATTGTCACTGATACTTTTTTCGAAAAAGAAGATGTGACTTTGCAATTTGAAGAACTTAAACGTATCAATTTTAATCGTTTGGCAACGGATGACGAACTTGATAAAGAAACACGTCAGGCAAAAATGCAGGAAGCCCAAATGGTTATTGAACAACTAATCTGGATGAGTAATCTATCTGAAAAGATTTTACAGAACACAAAAGACCTTAAAGCAATAAATCCAGATTAATTCATCTGGATTTGCTGTTATATAGATTTTAATCTAATTAGTTATTCAATTTTAAAACTTCAGATGTATGCTTTCTGATTTCTTGTAAAAGCTCTGGTTTATCATTTAAAGTTTTTCCGTAAGAAGGAATCATATTTTTCATTTTAGACTCCCATTCCGGTGTCTTAATTTGATTGGTAAAACATCTGCTTATTAAGTCAATCATAATCGAAACCGCTGTTGATGCTCCCGGAGAAGCTCCAAGTAAAACTGCCAAAGTTCCATCATGCGTATTAATTACTTCTGTACCAAACTCTAAAACTCCACCTTCTTTTTCATCTTTTTTAATAACCTGAACACGTTGTCCCGCTCTTTCCAGTTTCCAGTCTTTAGAACGTGCTGTTGGTAAATATTCACGCAATGCATTCATTCTGTCTTTTGGCGACTGACGAACCTGTTCGATTAAATATTTGGTTAAAGGTATATTATGAAATCCCGCTGATAACATCGGAATTAAATTGTTTGCTTTTATAGACAATGGTAAATCAAGATACGATCCGTTTTTTAAGAAACGAGTCGAAAATCCTGCAAAAGGCCCAAAAAGAAGTGCTTTTTCACCATCAATTACACGTGTATCAATATGTGGAACAGACATTGGAGGAGCTCCAACGCTGGCTTTTCCGTATACTTTTGCAGCATGTTTGGCAATAACTTCGGGATTTGTACATTTTAGCCATTGCCCGCTTACCGGGAAACCACCATAACCGTTTCCTTCTGGAACATTTGCTTTTTCCAGCAATGGTAATGAACCTCCACCTGCTCCGATAAAAACAAATTTTGTGTATGCTTTTCTTGTATCGCCGGTTGACAAATCAGTAATTTTAATTCTCCATGATTTATCTTCGCGTTGTCTTAACTTTTTAACTTCGTGATTAAAATGCAAAGAAACACCGTCCAGTTTTTCTAAATAATTGAACATGCTTCTGGTTAATGCACCAAAATTAACATCGGTACCAATAGCCATATGTGTTGCAGCCAATTTTTCATTCGCTTCTCTGCCTTCCATTACAAGCGGCATCCATTGTTTTAATTGCTCAAAATCGGTACTAAAAGTCATTTGAGAAAAAATAGGATTGCTTTGTAAAGCTTCGAATCTCTTTTTAAGATATTCTACATTTTTATCGCCCCAGACAAAACTCATATGAGGCACACTTTTTATAAAATTATCAGGAGACGGAATTTTATTTTGCTGTACTAAATAAGACCAGAACTGGCGCGAAACCTCAAATGATTCTGCTATACTTATCGCTTTTTTAGGATCAATACTTCCGTCAGCCTTTTCGGGAGTATAATTTAGCTCACAAAAGGCAGAATGTCCTGTTCCTGCATTATTCCATGCATCAGAGCTTTCGGCTGCAGCAACATCTAATCTTTCGTAAATTTCAATTTTTAAATCCGGTTGCAGCTCTTTTAAGATTAATCCAAGAGTTGCGCTCATAATTCCAGCTCCAATAAGCACTACTTCACTATTGGAACGTATTGTATTGTCAGGCATAACAGTAATTTGTTTTTAAAGTGCAAAGGTACTTTTTATAATTGCAAAAAAAAACTAAAATTACATGATAAAAGTTATGTTTTTACTAAAAATAATAGACTAAGAAAATATGAAAGGGAGTAAAATTAAAAACGTTTTGACGAAAGATAATCCTGAAGCATTATTGTAGCAGAAATTTCATCAATTAATCCTTTATCCTGACGTTTCTTTTTACTTAAACCACTATCAATCATCGTTTGAAAAGCCATTTTTGAAGTAAAACGCTCATCAACTCGAACCACTTTCATATCCGGAAAAATATTGGAGAAATGTGTTACAAAACCTTTAATAACCGAAGCACTTTCTGATGGCTGTCCGTTCATTTGTTTTGGTTCGCCAATTAAAACGGCTTCGACTTTTTCTTTAGCAAAATAATCTTTTAAAAAGTCAATTAAAGTATTTGTTGGAACCGTTGTTAAACCCGAAGCAATAATTTGCATTTCGTCTGTAACAGCAATTCCTGTGCGCTTTTGTCCGTAATCTATGGAGAGAATTCTTGGCATTATTTATTTTTTTGAGAAGATATGGAGGGAATTTTAAAAGTTTAAAAGGAGTCTTTATATTTTATGAAACCAAAAACATGTACTATCTTTTGATTTAAATCAACTTCATAAATGCATGCATAGCCTTTAAAAACATAATCTCTAATATTTTCACTATCAAAATATTTGGATGTTTTAAAATGAAATGGATTTTTTAAATCTTTTTTGATACTTTTAAGTATTTCTTTTCTGAATTTTAATGCTGCTTTTGGTTTATCCTTATAAATATATTGAACTTGCTCTGCTAATGTTTCTAGAAATGTATTAGTTATATTAACTATCATATTCAGAAAATATATTATCTAAAAATGCATCAGCTTCCTCTATGGAATACAACTTTTCTTTACCGCTTTTTAATTTATCATACGCAGCATGTACTTTTCTCTTATCCTCTTCAAAACTGGAATCTTCCTCAATTATTCTCAATTCATCTGAAGAAAATGTACTTAATAGCTTTAATACTTTTTCTTTAATCTCCGGCTGAAATTCTAATCTGATCGCTTCCATAGTAGTTTCATTTACAAATACAAATATAAACTTTTTCAGCCGTTAATTTATAGATTTAAAAAACCTAAATCAGTTTTCAGATTAACTTAATTTCTTCTTTAGGAATCATGCTGCGAAATTAATGGGAAGTAAAATCACAAGACCTAACTTTTGTCATATTATGATATTAAAAAAGCTTTTAAGGGTTGTTTTTAATTCGGTTTGCGATTACGTGATTATTAATTATTTATCAAATTCAAAACAAAAAGTTACATCTGTAACATTTTCAAATGGTTTTACTTTTTCGTTTTTAGCCAAATACGTTATCTTTGCAAAAAATTAAAACTTATGAATTCTTTACAGACTATAATTGAACAAGCTTGGGAAAACAGAGCTCTATTACAAGAAACAGCAACAACTGATGCTATTAGAGAAGTTATCGAATTGGTTGATGCAGGAAAACTACGTTGTGCAGAACCGGTTGGTGACAAGTGGCAGGTAAACGAATGGGTGAAAAAAGCTGTTGTTATGTATTTCCCAATTCAAAAAATGGAAACATGGGAATCTGGTATTTTCGAATATCACGATAAAATGTTGCTAAAAAGAGGTTATGCTGAAAAAGGAATTCGTGTTGTACCAAATGCCGTTGCACGTTACGGAGCTTATATTTCAAGCGGTGTAATTTTGATGCCAAGTTATGTAAACATTGGCGCTTATGTAGACGAAGGTACAATGGTTGATACCTGGGCAACTGTTGGTAGTTGTGCTCAAATTGGTAAAAATGTGCATTTAAGCGGTGGTGTTGGTATTGGCGGAGTTTTAGAACCTCTTCAAGCTGCTCCTGTAATTATTGAAGACGGTGCTTTTATTGGTTCTCGCTGTATTGTTGTAGAAGGTGTTCACGTTGGTAAAGAAGCAGTTCTTGGTGCTAATGTTTGTTTAACTGCTTCAACAAAAATTATCGATGTTACTGGTGATGAGCCTGTTGAAATGAAAGGTTTTGTTCCTGCACGTTCAGTTGTAATTCCAGGAAGTTATACTAAAAAATTCGCTGCCGGAGAATTTCAGGTTCCATGTGCGTTGATTATTGGTACTCGTAAACCATCTACAGATTTAAAAACTTCTTTAAATAATGCACTTCGTGAATACGACGTTGCAGTATAAATTTTAAAAAGAAATTTCAAATAAAAAATTCCAAATTCCAATCGTAACAGATTTAGAATTTGGAATTTTTATTTATTTGAAATTTTTATAGTTTATTGTTTTTTCTGAAGTTTTAAAAGCTTGGCATATTTCATATAAGAGAAAAAACTCTGAATCATGGCAATCGATAATCCGTCGATTCCATTGAAGATTCCCTTCTTAAAAAAATAACAGCGAATAAAAGCTACCGTACCATTAAGAACAGGTTTAAAAGCATTGATTCTTTTTCCCTGATCGTATAATTGTTGCGCATGCCAGCCAGAATATTGGTTCTTTTTTGCAATTATCTGATCTAAAGAATCCCAACCGTAATGCAATATATGTACGGCTACTTTTTTCTCGTTTTGAGTAATTATTTTTTGATGTACAATCGAGTCAGAAGGATGAGCCGTTTGTTTATTAAAAAAACGAACTTTATGATCCGGATACCACCCTGAAAAGTCAATTAATTTATTGCCCAGAAAGTTTTTTACCCTAAAACTAAAAGCATCGTAATTGCCTTCTAAATATTTTTTGTTCAAAATATATTCTTCGGCATCTTTATCCAGAAATTCGTCAGCATCCAGATTTAAAATCCAGTCATTTTTACAATATGGCAATCCGTGCGTACGCTGTGGTCCGTCTCCTAAAAAAGCTTGCTGAATAACAATTGCTCCTTTTTCTTTGGCAATTTCAATAGTTCGGTCTTTGCTGAATGAATCTACAATAATGACTTCATTACATACTTTTAGTAATGCATCAATACATTTTCCTATGTTTTTTTCTTCATTGAAAGTAATAACCAAACCACTAATTTCCATTGTAAATTTTAATTTATTAGCCACAAAAATATAACTTTTTTAATTTAGTTTAACCTTAATATCATCATACGGTTGCGCACTTCATAAAATAGTTTGTAATTTAGCCTTGAAAATTGAACTTTAAAATAAATGAGAATATTAGTCATTCAGCAAAAAAGAATTGGAGACGTTTTAACAAGTACCATAATTTGCAACAACTTAAAAACGAAGTTTCCGGATTCAGTAATAGATTATATGTGCTATCCTAATTCTGTTGATGTACTGAAAGAAAATCCCAATATTGACAATATTATTCCATTAACCAATAAAGTAAGAAAATCAATTCCTTCTTTATTTAAATTTATTTTTCAAATTCGCCGAAAAAAATACGATGCCGTAATTGATGTTTACAGCAAATTAGAAACCAACCTGATTACTTTATTTTCAGGTGCAAAATATAAGGTTTCGTATTATAAATCATATACAAAAATAATCTACAACTATACTTATGAGCGTTTTGATGCTGTAGAATCTGAACACGGATTAGCAATTGAAAACAGATTATTACTGCTTAAACCTTTTATTCCTGAAAAAATTACAGATGTAAAACCAAAGATATTTTTGAAAGAATCTGAAATCAATGAAGCAAAAAATCTTTTAAAAAGCTATAATATCAATACGGCAGAAAAGCCGTTGATTATGTTTGGAATTTTAGGAAGCGAGGTTTATAAAACCTATCCATTAGAAGGAATGGCAAAAATTATAGATTTTACTGTTGCTAAAACCAATGCAACAATTATTTTTAATTACGTTCCTGACCAAAAAGATCTTGCCTTAGAAGTATATAATTATTGTACAGAAGAAACAAAAAAACACATTGTTTTTGATCTTTATTGTACAGAATTACGATCGTTTTTAGCGCTTTTATCACAATGCGAAATGCTTATTGGTAATGAAGGCGGAGCAGTAAATATGGCAAAAGCACTTGAGGTTCCAACTTTCTCGATATTTACACCTTCTGTAAGAAAAGAAACATGGCAATTATTTGAGAATGAAGCCAAAAACGCTTCAATTCATTTAAAAGATTTAAAACCTGAAATATACGAACAGCATACAGAGCAATATATAAAAGACCATACTTTTGAATATTATAATGAATATCCTTTACCTCTAATGCTTGAAAAATTAGATACTTATTTTCAAGAATACAAAAACTGAAAAAAGTAAAACGATCTGATGAATACTAATGAAAAGCAAAAGTTATCTGTTTTGATAATTACATTTAACGAAGAACTTCATATAAAATCATTGCTTCAGGATATCGATTTTGCCGATGAAATAATTGTAGTAGACTCATTTAGTACAGATCAGACGATTCAAATAATTGAATCTTTTAAAAATGTTCAATTGATTCAGAATCATTTTATTAATTACACTTTACAGCGAAATTTTGCCTTAGATCAGGCTAAAAACGATTGGGTATTATTTATTGATGCCGACGAACGCTTAACACCGGATTTAAAAGCCGAAATACTTTATGTAATAAATAATAATAAGGCAAGTGCTTATTTAATTTACAGAACTTTTATGTTCAAAAAATTAAAACTGCATTTTAGCGGCTGGCAAACTGATAAAATTTTCAGACTTTTTAAAAGAACAAACTGTAGATATACGGAAGACCGAATGGTTCATGAAAAATTAATTGTAAATGGACCTGTCGCTACATTAAAAAGCAAACTAATTCACTTTTCATATACCAATTATAAAGATTATAAGACCAAAATGTATAATTATGGTGTTTTAAAAGCAAATGAAAAATTAAAAAAAGGACAGAAATCATCACTTTTCATGACAATCTTCCATCCTCTTTATACTTTTTTATATCAGTTTTTAATTCGTTTAGGCTTTTTAGATGGCGCAAAAGGCATTATAATATGTTACCTAAACGCTTATAGTATTTTTATACGATATAAAGAACTGCACCGACTTACTTCTTCCAGAATTTAAGTTTCTTTTTTAAACGTTTTTTTCTGTAGAATTTCTCCTGAAAATCAGCCGTATATTTCCATAAAGTATCAAATATTTTTTGCTCAGGTTCGTGGTATAATTTTGCATATTCATTACTCATCACGGCAACCATTTCTTTAAGAGGAGTTAAACGGCACAGGTTTTTCATTCTCATTTCAAACGTCATTTGATCATGAAATTCCATTCTGTTTAAATCAACGAGAAAAAAATCGTATTTTCCTTCTGAGATCTTTTTTATTAGCGTATTTCCAGGCGAATGATCTAAAAACTCAATTCCTTTTTCGTGCAATTCAAAACTAAATCGTGTAAACTGTCGCAATATATTTTCACGATCCGGATAATCAGGAACTTCTACAAGTTCACGATACGTAAGTTCAGTAACCAAATGTTCACTTACATAATAACTATCGCGTAAACCCAGCCAATTAAAATTTTCAAGAAAAGCAAGCGGCTGAGGCGTTCCAATACCTTTTTCTAACAAAATTGTTGCATATTCAAAAGAACGTCTGGCTTTTGATTTTCTAAAATATTTATAGGCAATTTTGTTAATCAGATTAGGAATTTTAAATGATTTGATATTAATCGTTTTATCATTTAAATCAAATAACTTTATAATATTGCGTTGTCCGTTGCCAAAAAGAATTCCTTTATTACTAAATGAATTAATGGTATCAAGTATTGATGTGGTCTCTTTAGTAAAAATTGGATTTACTTTAAAATTCATTAGGATATTTTTATGATCAACAAAAATACATATACAATTTAACACTTCAAATTAATATTGTATTTTCGTGAAAAAAATTGGATCAATGTCAAATCAAAAAAGTGTTTTTCTAGAAACTCACAATATCAATAACAGAGCTGGCGGTTTAGGAACTTTTAATTACGAATTAATTAAAGGTCTGTCCGAATTGAATTTTGATGAGATGAAACTAACATTAAATGCAACAGACATACAAGCACTTGAGAATGAATTTGGCAAAAAATTCAACTATCATAAATATACCAGCTTATCCAGATTAAAATTTTTTAGAACACGTAAAAAATACGATTTATGGCATTCTGTAAATCAAAATACAAAAGTTGAACCTCATAAATGTCAAAAATATCTGCTCACCATACATGACGTAAATTTTACAGAAGAAGTTTCTGCAGACACAAATCATAAGCGAAATAAACTTTTTTTAGAAAAATTAAATCAGGCTACAGCAATTACTTATATTTCAGAATTTTCAAAAAAACAGACACATCAATATTTCAACGTACCAAATGTTCCTGAATATGTAATTCATAACGGAAATCCTATTACAAAATTGGTCGACACTTCTTCTTATATTCCGAATGTGCCGGTTGACAAACCATTTTTCTATACGATAGGTGATTTTATCGAAAGAAAAAATTATGGTTCGATTATCAATATGATGAAATTGATTAAAGACTATAATTTAATTATTTCCGGTAATAATGACAAGAAATACGGTGAAGAAATAAAAAAGCTAATTGTCAATAACGGACTCTCCAATCAGGTTTTTTTAACCGGAAAGGTAACTGATGAAGGCAAACAATTTTTCATGAAAAACTGTACTGCTTTTCTTTTTCCATCTATAAGAGAAGGATTTGGTTTACCACCTATTGAAGCAATGAGTTTTGGCAAACCTGTATTTTTATCTGATAAAACTTCTTTACCGGAAATTGGTGGAAATGAAGCTTATTATTGGACAAATTTTGATCCTGAATACATGAAAAACGGGCTTTTTGACGGATTAAACAGCTTCGAAAACAATAGAAATGAAAACGAATTATTATTAAAAAAGAGAGCCGCAATTTTCGACTGGAAAATTGCGGCTGCTGAATATCTTAAAATCTATAAGAATATATTATTCTAGTTTCTTTTTTAATAAAAACTTAAACCAGTGTCCAAAGTTTTTTACAGAAAGTACAGGATTCGATACATTCAATTTACTTTCTTTCTGAATAATATCTTTTATTTCAAAAATGTTTTTGGTTGGGAAAAACGCTAGTTTTTTCCAGCGTTTAGGCTGTAAATAATAAAAATCTTTATACTCTTTATAATTATTTTCGTTAACAGCCAGCCATTTACTCAAAAAGTCTTTATTTACATCCGTATTATGTCCCCAGTTTTCAAACTTAAAACGCAATTCTTCTTCAGTTCTTGACAAAGATTCGTGCAAAACAATATTATCGGTATAAATCTGGCGACCTCTAATTCTTCTTCCGTTTTTATAATTTGGATAGTTTGTAGCAAAAATTGCCTTTAAAGGTTTGTCTACATATAAAATTCCATTTTCGGTATATTTATATAGCATAACCCAAAAAGCACAAATTTGTATTGGTCTTTTTTCAGGATTAATAAGATAAGAATCGTATTTCCTTAAATTAGATACAAATTTTTTAAAATCAACAAAATATTCATCGCTGTCAATTTGTATAAGCCAATTTCCGATTCCCATTTTTAGAGCAAGCATTTTTCTTTCTCTAATTTCACATTCCATTGTTGTTAAATTTGGAACATAAAAAACATCTTCATAAATAGTTATTTTCTTGTCAACATCAAACTCTTTAATCCATTCAAAAAAAGAATTATCTATGAAAATAGATTCACCTTTCCATGTTTGTCTGTTTTTATCTATTGCTAAAAAAATTGCATCGGCCTCACTATAAATTGTCGGTATGGAATTCTTTAATAATTCATAATCATATGAAACTAAATAGCCTATTTGTATTTTTCCTCTCATTAAGATTGATTATAAAACTTGTTGCAAGTTAGTAATTAATATCTATTTTTGTTAAATGTTAAAAAGAATTATATTATTCAAAATTCTATTCTTTTCTTTTTCCATTCTACATAAATCACACTAATGAAAACTAACTTTTTCATTAAAATATTATAGTAAAACTTCAATAATTATGAAAATTTGCATCATCAGCTTTGATTTTTTCAATTTTGATCAAAATATTGTTTTAGAATTAAAAAGAAGAAATATTCAGGTTGACCATATTGATATTTCACAATTCAGGTATAAATATTCCTCTGTTTTTGACCGAATCACCAATTTTTTCAACAAATTAATTTTCAAAAAAAGCATCAAAAAAATAGAAATGGAAAAGGATGTCCTTAACCATTTAAAACAAAAACAATACGATACAATTTTGGTAATACGTCCGGATTGTTTCACAAAGCAGACTCATTTAGAAATCAAAAAACATACCAATAAATACATTTCTTACCTCTATGACAGCTGCACCCGCTTTCCTATAGATTATTTACTTGATGGCGATGGTGTATTTGACGAAATCTATTCATTTGATTTAGATGATTGTCAAAAGTTTGGCTTTAATTTTATTACCAATTATATTTATTTTGATAAAAAAGAAATAAAAGAACAAAACCAAAATGTTTTTATAATTATTTCTGTCGATGAGCGTCTTTCATTTTTAAACAATCTTGCCAATCATTTATCGGGAAAAAATATTCCGTTTAAGTTTATGCTTATTGGTAAAAGAAAACCTAAAAACATTAATGAAAATATTATCTATTCTAAAAAACATATTTTCTTTGAAGATTTGCAAACTGATTTAGAAAATTCTAAAATCTTTTTAGACCTTATAAGACACGGTCACAACGGTTTAAGCTTTAGAATATTTGAAGCTTTAGCCATGCAAAAAAAGATCATTACAACTAACGCTTCTATAAAAGGCTACGACTTTTACAACCCAAATAATATTTTAGTTCTAAATGAAGATGAAGAAATAAATATAAACCCTGATTTTTTCACAACGCCTTACGAACCATTAAGCGACGAAATGTATCACAAATACACGATTCAAAACTGGGTAAAAACAGTATTTAAACTGGAATAAATTATTTAATCAGGCTTATTATTTTCTGTTCGATAGCATAATTCGAAAAAGGTTCGATTACTTTCTTTGAGTCAGAACTTATTTTTTGCCAAAGTGCTGCATTTTGGTATAATGAGATTATATTATCAACAATTTCCCGGCTCGTGTTACCAACCATCATGTTTCTGTTTTCCTGAAAATTAAAGCCTTCAGCTCCAACATTTGTAGTAACCAGCGGAAGTCCAAATTCTAAACTTTGTCCAATTTTCCCTTTAATCCCGGCGCCATAACGAAGCGGTGCTACAAAAATTCGGGAGTTTAAAAAATAAGGAGAAACATCTTCGGCATAACCTACAACCCTGAATTTTTCTGAATTCAGTTTTTCTATTGCTTCCGGAGGATTACTTCCTATAATAGAAATCGAAATTTCCGGATTTGATTTCCATAATAAAGGCATGATTTCTTCTGCCAGATAATTTACAGCGTCTACATTTGGTTTATGATCAAAACCGCCAATAAACAATAAATCTTTACGGTTTTCAAAAGAAACCGGGTTTTCATTTTCGATAAATTGATGAATATTTCCAATGCTGATTATTTTAGAATCTTCATTGTAGAATTCTTTTATACTTTCTTTTTCAACATCAGAAATTACAATAATTTTATCAGCTTTTTTACAATTGTCCAATTCTAATTGCAGGTATTTATCGGCTTTTTTCAAGATATCAGTATTTCCGGTCAGCTCTGATTCTCTTTTAAATCTTAGATAATGAAAATCAACCATATCAAAAAACACCTTTGTAGTAGGTTTAAATTTTCTGATAAGTGGATAATATTTTGCAAAAATTTCAGGTCTGTGCAGCCATACAAAATCTGCAAAAGGAAGAACCTGCTTTATAAAATCATTTTTCGCAATTAAATTTCCGGATTTATCTATGCCCGGCTCATAAACCACTGCACCTAAATCTTTAAAATACTGTACATAATCGGTTGTAAAACGGTATTCTTTAAAATCTGCCATTAAAAAAACGCCTACATTATTTTTAATAAGCAATTTTACAATTTCTGTCAATCGTCTGGAACCCGAATCTTTATTATATTCCGGAACTTTAGTATCTATTATAATAACGTTTTTCGCATATTTTAAATTACCGATAAAATCAACTTCCTTATTTTGTTTTTTCAGTTTTTTAGCCAATGATTTTAGCCTAAAATACAGTTTAATTGATTTGAACATTTGAAATGGATTATGTTTTATTATTTTAATTTACTTTAAAAATAGAATCAAGTATTTTGTATGTTTTTTTACTATCGAAATTGTCTTCAAAAAACCTTTTGGCTTCTAAATGATTCTGGTTATAAAATTCAGCATCGTTTAAAAGCTTACTAATATAATCTGAAAACAAAAAAGAATCATTTGTAGTCAAACATCCGTTATTCGTTTTATTTACCAAACCATCAACACCTCTTTCATTACAAACAACCGGTATTCCGTGCGACAACGATTCGATTACTTTTATTTTTACGCCTGTACCGGATAACATTGGACAAATTGTGACTTTAGATTTTTTGTAAACCTCGTTTAAATCTTTGACAAGAATCAAATTTTCAACATTCTCAAATTTCGGAATATGATTCCCGATTTTTCCAACTACCGTAATTTTTATATCTGGTGACAGCAAAGGATATACTTCTTTAAAAAACCAATTTGCTGCTTTTATGTTATGAAAATTCTCGCTCGCAACATAGACTACATCAATTGTTTTTTCTGTTTTTGATGAAGTTTCAATATTATTAGGCAAACCATGCGTAATTAAACTTACGGGATTGTTGATAAACTGAGAAAAAAGATAATTTTCTTCATTGGATATTACCCATACATTATCAAATTTTTTCATCAAATTGATTTCTCTTTTAAAATACCTGTCCAAAGCAAACTTTTTATTAGTCTGAAATTGAGAAGTTAAAAAATCATGCGTATCCACAATCCATTTTGTGTTGCTACCTTTGGTTACATTATCTAAAAGTGACGACCAATATACATATGAAATTAGTATAATATCGTATTCCGTATTTTTTACAATCTTGGCAAATTGTTCTTTATACCCAAATTTTGTTCTGTCAAAATCCTTGAACTTACTGTTGATTTTTCTTGGAAAAGAATAATTAAGATAATATTTAATGATATTACTGCTTTTCTTTTCCTTCTTTAAAAGATAACCATTTTTGATTAAACCTTCGTTTTTCAAATCATCAATAGCATCTTCACCAAACTCACTAGATTTCTCTCCGACAAGATCGATATAAATGCTGCGATTTTTAAAATAATGCAGCAGCGATAAAGCTCTCGAATTATTTCCCTGACTAAAAGATAAAGGGTTTTCTGGGTAGAAATATAAAATTTTCATTCGTAGGAAATATTTTAAACTCCAAAAATAGACTATTTTTGACGTTTCAAAAAAAACTTTCAAAATAATATGTTAGATATTGCCATTTTAATAAAAACGTACAAAAATGATTATTCAAAATATATAAAACTAATAAATTCCATTAATACATTCAACGTCGATAACATACCTGTTTATGTTGCAATTGACGATGAAGATTTCGACTATTTTGAAGCTAACAATCAAAATAAAAGTTTAATTCTTTTAAAAGATTCTGACATTTACAATTGCTCTATAAAAGATCCCTGGAGATATCAGCAAGTTATAAAAAGTAAATTTTACAGATTAAATATTTGCAAAAACTATCTTTGTATCGATTCTGACAGCGAATTTATTGCGCCATTTAAAAAAAGTGATTTTCTATTTGACTCAGATACGCCTTATACAATTATACATGAATCGAAGTCTTTTTTAGAAATGACAAATCAAATCGAATTAGACTCAGATACTGTATTTTTTAAAAATGCATTACAAACAACCAGAAAATTAATTGGTAATAAACACACCAAAGTTTGGGATTATGGACCGTCTCCGTATTTATGGTCTTGTTTAGTATGGAAAGATTTTAATGAAAACTTTCTGGCTTCAAAAAATATGACATTTGAAGATTTTATGAATGAAATTGATCTTGAAACTCCTCCATCAGAAACTGTTATTTATGGAGAATATCTTTTAAAAACCAACCTTATTCCGATTTATCCGATAGAAGGTTTTTTCAAAGTATATCATTTTAAAAAGCAATTTTTACTGGAAAAAAAATTCTATAATATTGAAAAACTAAAAAAAGTATATCTTGGTGTTATTTTTCAAAGCAATTGGGACAATAAGAGTGTTATAATTAAATATTTAAAAAGGAAAACAAGAAAAGTAAAACTTATTTTCTCGAAGATTAAAGGTGTTTTAGTACCTTCAAAATAAAAACTATAAAAGTTAATTTCAATAAAAAGAAACATGAACGAAGAAATAATAAACGCTTACGAAGTTATTAAAGAAGGCGGAATCATACTTTATCCTACTGATACTGTTTGGGGAATTGGTTGTGATGCAACTAATCCTGAAGCGGTTGCAAAAATATATAAATTGAAACAACGCGCCGAAACTCAAAGTATGATTGTTTTAATGAATGGCGAGAAAATGATGTATAATGTTTTTAAAAAAATTCCCGAAGTCGCCTGGCAAATTCTGGATTTATCTGAAAAACCAACCACTTTAATTTTAGATGAACCAAGAAATGTAGCGCCAAATATTATTGCAGCAGATAATTCACTTGGAGTTCGTATCGTAAAAGAACCTTTTTGCTTTAAATTATTAGAAAGAATGAAAAAACCTCTGGTTTCGACTTCTGCAAATATTTCAGGACAGCCAACCCCAATTGCTTTTAAAGATATTAATCCGGAAATTATTAAAGGTGTCGATTACGTCGTAAAATTAAATCAGGATAAAGTTGCCGGAAAACCTTCAACAATTATAAAGCTGACAAATGATGCACAGGTAAAAGTAATACGAAAATAATTTTTTTGCTTCAAGTTTCAGGTTTCAAGTTCTGTTCAAAACCTGAAACCTGAAACTTTAAACAACTTTAAGACTCTCAATCAACCAATCGATATCTTCTTTTTTATTATAATGACTAAATGAAATTCGGAGATTTGGTAATTTTAAATCCGTCTCCGAAAGCATTTCTTTTAAAACATGCGAAGGTTTTATACTTCCGGACTGGCAGGCACTTCCTCTTGAAACTGCAATTCCTTTCATATCCAGACTAAACAGCAGCATCGAAGTTTTATCTTCAGAAAAAGGTAAAATAATATTGATGATATTATAAAAATCCTCTTTTTTTCCGTTGATTCTAAAACCCGGAAAATGAACTTCTAATTGTTCTATAAGATATGATTTTAAGTCCGAAATATATTTTCTTTCCACTTCTAAATTTTCATACGAAAGAGACAACGCTTTTGCCATTCCGGCAATTTGATGCACCGCTTCAGTTCCGGCGCGTAACCCTTTTTCCTGTTCTCCGCCAAAAATTAATGGCTGCAAACCCGTATTTTTTCGGATAAAGGCAAAACCTATTCCTTTTGGACCATGAAATTTATGTGCGCTTGCCACAATAAAATCAAGCGGCGTTTTTTGTAAATCAATTTCGGTTTTACCAACAGACTGAACTGTATCTGAATGAAATAAGACATTATATTGTTTGCAAATAACACTAACCCGGTCAAGATCTAAAATAGTTCCGGTTTCGTTATTTACATGCATTAAACTAACGATCGTTTTTTTATCCTCAGATAATAAACTTGATAAATGTGTTAAATCAATACTTCCGTCATGGTTAATATTTACATAATCAACCTGAATATTATAATCAGACTGCAAAGCCAAAGTTGCATATAAAACAGCGTGATGTTCAATTTTAGACGTTATAATACGAGTCACTTTCAAATCTTCAACTGCCGAACGAAGAATCCAGTTATCGGCTTCTGTACCTCCGGAAGTAAAAATAATTTCCTGAGCAGAACAATTTAATTGTTTGGCAATGCTTTTTCTGGAAAGTTCTAAAATAGTTTTTCCATTTCGTCCAAAACTATGCGTAGAAGACGGATTACCAAAATCTTCAGTCATAACTTTTGTCATTTCCTGAATAACTTCAGGTCGCATGGCTGTAGTTGAGGCGTTATCGAGGTATACTTTTTTCATTGGTGCAAAGTTAACAAATATCAATTGTGAATTCTTAAATATCATTTGCGAAATTTTTCACTATTTTTGACCCAAATAAAATTATGATGAGAAAATATGCAAGCCTACTATTATTCGCGCTTTTATTAAACGGTTGCGATGATGGTGATATAACTGTTGACAATATTGACTTTAAGGACGGAACAGCCACAAATTGTACCGATGAAAATTTGCTGGTTTATAAACTTAAAAACCAGGAATCATTATTACTGCAAGTTGCAGAAAATACCTTCGAAAATGTACCAACACCAGATAATGATCCAGATACATTTAATATCGACAATACTAATTACAGGCTCGTTTACAGAGGATATGACGGAACAATAACAGGAACTTATATTTGCAGTTTAATTCCGCCGGTTTCACCTAAAGTTATCGATGAATGGTTCGCTAAATCCGGAGTAATAGAAATTGAAACCAGAGCAGTTGCTACACCTAATACTACTGATAATAGTACCAGAATTACATCATACAATCATAACATTATTTTTAGAAATGTTACCTATTCAGTTTCCGGTGTTGATGTAACTGTACCCGAAATAAATTTTGGTGATTTTGCAACAAAAATAGCAAGCGAAGACCAACTAAACTTAAATTTTACAAATCCAGCCGGACAATGTAATGGTTTAACAGGTCAGGTTTATAATTATAATGCAGGTGCAACAATAACAATTGACAATATAGATCCTTCCTTAATAGTAAATTCTGTTACACCGCTTAATGCGCCAAGAACAGGATTAGTAGGTACTACTACAAACAAACTTTCGTATCGCGTTTATACTGGCGGCGTTATTACAAGTAGTTTTTTCTGTAACACAACTACTCCAACAACTCCGGCATTAAAAGAAACATGGACGGGGGTTAATGGAGTTGCAAATGAAAGCGGTATCATTGAAGTGACAACCACTACCCTGACAGCAACGACATTTAAACACACCATCGTACTTAAAAAAGTAACTCTTGAAAAAGGAGTAAATAACAATTTCAAATTAGGAGACAGTTTCATATTAGGAGAATTAATCACGCAACAACCATAATAATTTTCAGCTCTTAAAACAGCTTTAAAAATTATAATTTATTCCTACAAAAAAACATCCGTTTTACAGCTATTTTCGTATTGAAACTTAACTGTAAAACGGATGTTTTTTTATGCCTTATTTTGAGCTTTTTTAATCCAGCAAATACATCTTATTTATTGTTTTGTCGAAAATAAACTTCAGTTGCACCAAGACCATATTTTTGATAATTGGCATCCTGAAAATCAATTCCGTCATAACGGCCCAATAAAAAATCAAGTTCTGCTTTTAAAATTCCTTCGCCAACTCCGTGAATAAAAACAATTTTCGGGATGCGATTTCGAATAGCAAATTCAATATGTCTTTTTGCTGTTTCTGTTTGCAGAGTCAGAATGTCATAATTTGACATTCCACGTTTATTTGGAACCAGTTTTTCAATATGCAAATCAAATTCCGGAGCCGCAATTTCGCGCTTATCCTTCTTTTCTTTTACAAAACTTCTTGGTTTTGGCTCTGTTTTTTCTTTCGAAATTTCTTCTAAATTAATTCTTTTAATAGAATTCATTAAATTACTGGATTCCTGAATTTTAAGCAGCTCATTGACAAAAAATGTCATCATGAATCCGTCTTCGGTTTCGATCAAAACTTCCTTATCTTTAACCGAAACAACCGTTCCGTTTATGGCTTCGTCTAAAACAGAAACCTTATCTCCTTTAGTCAACATCCTGCTCCTCTTTTTCTTGATTTTTACTTGGCGTTTTTGCACTTAGCTGCATCATTCCATACATGAAAACTGCAATTGCAATGACCATGATATAGATATTTTTTTCTGCCGAAACCTGCTCATATAAAGCAACCGATATGGCAAGTATCATTATTAAAATTTTAAAAGCTTTCATATTTTAAAGTATAAGAATCCAAAAGTATAAAACTAAAAAATAACAACTTCTATCTCTTAAAATCTTATCGGATATTTTTTTGTAAAATTGTAAAAAATAACTGCTTTGAATTTAGAGAAATTTATGCTGCCATGTTTGTTCAAAACATTGTTCGGAATTGAGTGTCTGGGCTGTGGTTTTCAGCGTGCTTTATTCTTACTTTTTCAGGGTCATTTTTTTGCCGCTTTTAAAATGTATCCCGCCCTTTATTCTACCCTCATATTTATAGCTTTTTTAGCATTTTCTTATTTCGGTAAAACCAAAAAATATAAAAATATGGTCTGGATTTCTGCCATCATAAATGGTATTTTTATGCTTGGCGGATATTACTACAAACACTTCTATTTTTAATTTTTTACACTTAATTACTTTTTAATCTGATTCAGAATATCATTCATCATTTCGATTTGTACTTTCTGAATTTCGATTAATTCCTGTTGCTGGTGCATAATTAAATGATCAATTTTATCGTGAATCATTCGTATTTCCAATTCAGATTTCAGGTTAATCATATAATCTTTTTTGGCACGATTCCGGTCTTTTTCTTCCTGACGATTCTGACTCATCATAATTACCGGAGCCTGTAATGCGGCAATACACGAAAGAATCAAATTCAGCAAAATAAACGGATACGGATCAAATCCTTTATTGACTAAAATGTAAACATTAGACCCAATCCAAATGACAATAAAAAGTAAAAACGAAATTATAAAAGTCCAGCTTCCGCCAAAATTAGCCACGTGATCTGCTATTTTTTGTCCAAAACTTCTCGTTTCTTCTTCATCTTCAACAATACTTACAATAGATTTATCTTCTTTTAAAGCCTCAATAACATTTTTTTCAAGATCAGAAAGTGCTCCTATTTCTGTAGATAAATAATTCGAAACATATTTCTGGCGGTACGCATTTAACTCTTTAACAGCAATAAAATCAGCATCACAAAAAGAAGGATGATCCTTAACAATAAGCCCTAAAATGGGATCATGAATAGATTTACCTGAAATTTTTTCCTTTGAAGGAAAAGACAGGTTAGAAATAGCACTTTTAAAAGTCGAATCGTTTTTCATTTTTAATATATTTTACTGGCTAATTTACACATTTAACTTCTTAACAATCATATAAATTATTGTGCTTTAAAATTCTTTTATTTATCACAAATAGAATTCTTAAAACGAAATTTCTTTAGTTAATTCATGCCTTTATTTACAAAAAACACCTTACTTTTAGCGTTTCAAATTATTCATTCTATTTCTATAATTGTGTCAAAAAATACCATCATACAAGATATAAAAGCTTTAAAAAGCCATTCTAATATAAATTACGGAATCAAAACTAAAACTGAAGATTTTACCGAAAAGCTTTTTTATACCCTTTTTGATTCAAATGCTCCGCTTGATGAAAGCATCGATGAACTGGAAATATGCTTTAAAGAGATTGCTGTTTTAGCCTGCAAAAAACCGGACAATTTATGCGGATCTATGTGGGACCGCTTTCTGGAAAAACTTCCGGGTGTTTTAGAAAAATTAAATCAGGATGCCGAATATATTTTAGAAAATGATCCTGCTTCAAACAGCATCGATGAAGTTTACTTGGGATATCCCGGTTTTTTTGCCATTGCAATTTATCGATTGAGCCACGAATTATATCAGCTTGATTTGCTGTTATTTTCAAGATTAATGAGTGAATATGCCCACCGAATTACCGGAACCGATATTCACGCAGGTGCCCAAATTGCCTCACCGTTTTTTATTGATCACGCTACCGGAATCGTTATTGGAGAAACGACTGTAATCGAAAAACATGTAAAAATTTATCAGGGAGTTACGCTTGGCGCTTTGAGTGTGAGCAAGGAAATGAAAAACGCAAAACGTCATCCTACTGTCGAAAAAAATGTTTGCATTTATGCAAATGCTACCATTTTGGGAGGACAAACTACTATTGGAAAAAACAGTATTATTGGCGGAAATGCCTGGGTTACCAAATCTATTCCCGCAGGCTCTATCGTTATGAATACCACTACAACTGAAGTTAAAATAAAAGAAATAAAATAATGGGTCCACAGAAATTGTTAAACCTAATTGGAAATACGCCATTGATGGAAACGGTCAATTTGGTTAAAAATAAAAACGTAAAACTTTTACTGAAACTGGAAGGAAATAATCCCGGCGGAAGTGTAAAAGACAGAGCGGCTTATAATATGATTGCATCGGCTCTGGAAAGAGGCGATATTAAAAAAGGAGATAAATTAATTGAAGCAACAAGCGGAAATACAGGAATTGCGCTTGCGATGATTGCACAATTGTTTCAAATAGAGATAGAATTGGTTTTACCGGAAGATTCTACAAAAGAGCGTACACAAACAATGCGCGCATATGGCGCTACAGTGATTTTAACACCTGCCAGCGAAGGAATTATTGGTTCACGTGACTATGCCGACAAAAAAGTCGCACAAGGCGGTTATTTGATGTTGAATCAGTTTGCGAATGAGGACAACTGGAAAGCGCATTATAAAACGACAGGTCCTGAAATATGGAATGATACGGAAGGAACTGTAACGCATTTTGTCTCTGCAATGGGAACAACGGGAACTATTATTGGAACTTCGACTTATTTAAAAGAAAAAAATCCGGCAATTCAAATCATTGGCGCGCAGCCAAGCGACGGATCTCAAATTCCCGGAATCCGTAAATGGCCACAAGAATATTTACCGAAAATTTTTGATGCTTCAAAAGTAGATACCGTTGTTGACGTAAGCGAAGACGAAGCCCGAGAAATGACAAAAAGACTAGCGCTCGAAGAAGGCGTCTTTGCCGGAATGAGCAGCGGTGGTTCCGTAGCAGTAGCCCTGAAAATAGCCGAAAAATTAGAATCTGGCGTAATCGTTGCCGTTATCTGTGATCGCGGCGATCGTTATTTGTCTTCAGATTTATTTGATTAAAAATAGGGACAAAGGGTCAAAGGCTCAGAGGGACATAGGTTCATAGTAACAAGGGTACAAAGGCAAAAACTTAGTCCTTATAAACTTAGAATCTTAGCTCCTTCAAAAAAACCTTTGTGCCTTTGCATCTCCGAACCTTTGTAACTTTGAAGAAAAAAACCTTTGCACCTCTGAACCTTTTTTAAACCTTTGAACCTTAAAAAGAAAAAAATGAACTACAGAAAACTAGGAAAAACAAATTTTAATATATCTGAAATCTCACTTGGTACCTGGCAAGTGGGAGGAAAATGGGGATCTGCTTTTGATAATAAAACGGCAGACGAACTTTTGAATACTGCAATAGACAATGGCGTTAACTTTATCGATACTGCCGATGTTTACGAAAATGGTTTAAGCGAAACCGCTGTTGGACGTGTGATTCGTTCACGATCTGAACGTATTTATGTTGCCACAAAATGCGGACGCCAGATAAACCCTCATATAAATGAAGGATACCAGCCAAAAGTTTTGCAGAAATTTGTTGAAGACAGTTTAAAGAGAATGGGATTAGAAACGCTCGATCTTATTCAGCTGCATTGTCCGCCTACCGAAGTGTATTACCGACCTGAGATTTTTGAAATGTTTGACCGATTGAAAGATCAGGGGAAAATTTTGAATCTGGGCGTAAGTGTCGAAAAAGTAGAAGAAGCATTAAAAGCAATTGAATATTCGAATGTTACAACTGTTCAGATTATTTTCAATTTATTTCGTCAGCGTCCTTCGCAATTATTTTTCTCTGAAGCCAGAAAAAAAGATATCGGAATTATTGCCAGAGTTCCTTTAGCAAGCGGACTTTTAACGGGCAAATTTGACGCTAAAACAACTTTTGAACCACAAGATCATCGCAATTTCAATAGAAATGGTGAAGCATTCGACAAGGGAGAAACTTTTTCAGGAATTAATTATACGTTAGGTTTACAAGCAGTCGAAGAATTAAAAGCGTTGTTTCCGGAAACTGAAAATCTGGCTCCGTATGCCTTACAATGGATTTTAAGCTTTCAGGATATTAGCTGTATTATTCCCGGAGCTTCAAAAACAAGTCATGTTTTGTCTAATTTATCAGTTTATGATTTACCAAAATTAACTGCTGATAAAATCGAAGCTATGAACAAAATTTATGACCAATATGTAAAACCTTCTGTACATCATTTATGGTAATTTTTTTTAAGATTATAAGGCTCTAAGTTACTGAGCTGCTGAGTTTTTTCTTTCTTTCTTTACGCAACCATTTTTGGATCAAAGCATCTATTAATAAAACTAACCTAAAATCACTAACCATGAAAAAATTAAGTTTTATTGTATTTGCCTTTTGTTTACTATTAGCTTCGTGCAGCAGCGACAGTAACGGTCCTACGATGGAAGAAGAATCACAAAAACTCGATGCAATGTACAGCGAGATTATCGAGCTTTCTTTAATGAATTCTCAACCTTGTACAAATCCTGATGAATGGGAATTCGTTCTTCTTTCTCCCAGTAATTGCGGCGCTTTTAAAGGATATATTCCCTATTCAAAAAAAATAAATAAAACAGAATTTCTTGCTAAAGTAAAAACCTATATTCATGATCGCGGCGCATATTATTCAAAGTGGCAATTAGTTGCAGATTGTGCTCCTACAACTCCTCCTATAGGTATTGAATGCACTGATGGTAAACCTAAGGTTATTTTTAACGAAGTTTTTCAACCTTTTTAGAACTTTTATAAAATCTATCCTGTTCTTTATTAAAAAGCAATAAGTGAAGTTTAGGAACTAAGATTCCAGGTCTTTTTTACAGATTTTTTGTTGGAATGCTAAAACGCAGTTTTTCCCAATTATAATCTTAGTAACTTAGCCGCTTAGTCCCGAGGCTTCGGGATAGTCACTTTACCTGAAAAAATGCTTACAAAATCAAATTTCAAAGAATGGTTTAATCGCTATAAATATGCTGAATTAGCTAGTACAAGTGCTGCACTTACAACGTCACTTTTTAGTAAAATTTACAGCGGATTAACAACGGCTTATTTGATTACAATTGCAGAATATTTAGCTTTTTACGGCGTTATTCTGTTTTCTTCCTATAAAAAACTAGCAAGGCAGAATCAGGTTCTCGATAAGAAAACAACTTTTTCAGATGTACTTTCGCTGCTAAAAAACTTAGTATTAGAATTTGGATATCCTGCTTTTTTAGACTTTTTAGTAGTTCGTCCGTTTTGCATGTATTGGATGCCAATTTTATGTGGGAATTATTTCTTCGGAATTATTCTTGGAAAAATAACTGCCGATTCTTGTTTTTATTTCTTTACAATTTTAAACTATGAGATTATAAAAAGAAGAAAAAATTAAACTTCAAATGTAATTTTAAATTCGGCACCTCTGTTTTTTCCCTCGCTTACAGCGGTTAATTCACCTTTATTTCTTTCGATAATTTTTTTGCATAAATACAAACCAATTCCCGTTGAAGTTTCTTTTGCCGTACCTAAACGACTCATTTTAGTAAATTTCTTAAACAATTCGTCGATTTGGGTTTTATCAAAACCAATTCCCTTATCAGCAACCGTAATTATAAGCTGATCGTCTTCAATATACATTCTCACTTTAATTTCACTATCAAAATAAGAAAATTTAATCGCATTACTAATCAGGTTCACCAAAACCTGAACCAGCAATCCCTCGTCAATTCTAAGTTGAGCTTCTTCTAACTCCAAACTCATACTTAACTTTATATTTTTATCCAGTAAACGCTGTTCAACCTGTTCATTTATAAAAGGTAAAATATTAGGAAAAACGATCGTTCTTAATTCCTGATTTACCTTTACAACCTGATCTTGTTCGTTTAATAATTTAATAAAATTCTCGATATATCTAAACTGCAAATCAGTCGATTCGCAAATTAAAACTGCCAGATCCTTTATAGATTCTGATGGATTTTCATCGATAATTAATTTTGCCAAACCCTGAGGATTTCCAGCAAAGTTCCTTAAATCGTGCGAAAGCATATAAATTAAATCCTGTTTTTCATTTATAAAACTTTCGGCTTCATAAATAGATTCCTGAATATTACACATTAATAAACCCGCTTCATCAGAATATTCAGTTGGTAAAACAGATAATCTCCTTTCGTTTCTATAATCATTCAAAGATTTTGAAGCAATCGCTATCGGTTTTATCAATTGATTTAAAATCAACGATGTAACTAAAGAAGCCAACAAAGTCATTATTAAAGAAAAAACAAGAATAGAAGTGGGAGAAACATTAGTATTATAATAAAGGACAAAAAATAAAATGCCTATTAAGGGAATGTGAATACCAATAAATGCAACAAACAGGAATTTGGATGCATAACTCTTTTTTAAAAAGCTAATTTGTGAAAGATTGTGGTACAACTTCATAAAAATAACAATACAATAGGTTAAAAATGCAGTATTTGGGATTATTGCGTCGCAAAGTTACCTTTTAAACGTGATTAAACTGAATAAATTGAGAAAATTGATAAAATATTTTGAAAATTAAATTTATAAAAGTTTACAAACCCTTATTTTTGCGCTATGGGAAGAAAAAATACAGACAAAGTTGTCTTTCATCAAATTCCGGTTCTTGATGCCGGAGCAAAAGGAGTATCAGTAGCAAAAGCTCCAGACGGAAAAGTAATATTTATTCCGAATGTTGTACCGGGAGATGTGGTTGACGTGCAGACTTTCAAAAAAAGAAAGGCTTATTATGAAGGCAAAGCCGTAAAATTTCACGAATTATCAGAACATCGCGTTGAGCCAATCTGCGATCATTTTGGAGTTTGTGGAGGATGTAAATGGCAAAATATGAAATACAGCCAACAGTTGTATTACAAACAAAATGAAGTAAAAAATCACTTACAGCGTATTGGAAAAGTGGAACTTCCTGAATTTGAAACTATCTTAGGTTCAGAAAAACAATTTTTCTATAGAAATAAAATGGAATTTTCGTTTTCTAACGCTCGTTGGTTAACCGAAAAAGAAATTGGAAGTACCGAAGATTTAGGAAACAGAAATGCATTAGGATTTCATATTCCGAAAATGTGGGATAAAATTCTTGATATTCAAAAATGTTACTTACAGGAAGATCCTTCGAATGCAATTAGAAACGAAATCAGAGATTTTGCAAACGAACACAATCTGGCATTCTTTAATCCGAGAGAACAATCCGGTTTATTGAGAACTTTTATGATTCGTACGGCTTCTACCGGCGAAATCATGGTTTTGATTCAGTTTTTCGAAAATGACAAAAAAAATCGTGAACTTATATTAGATCATTTATACGAGAAATTTCCACAAATTACTTCCTTGCAATATGTTGTAAATTCGAAGCAAAACGATACTATTTACGATCAGGATATCAAACTATATAAAGGTAGAGATTATATTCTGGAAGAAATGGAAGGTTTAAAATTTAGTATTAATGCTAAATCATTCTACCAGACCAATTCTGATCAGGCGTATGAATTGTACAAAATAACACGTGATTTTGCCGGACTTTCAGGCAACGAAACTGTTTATGATTTATATACAGGAACCGGAACTATTGCACAATTCGTTTCGAAAAAAGCAAAAAAAGTAATTGGTGTAGAAAGTGTTCCCGAAGCAATTTTAGATGCCAAAGCAAATGCAGAACGCAATAATATTACAAATTGCGAGTTTTTTGTTGGTGACATGAAAGTCGTTTTTAATGAAAGTTTTATTGCCCAACACGGTAAACCGGATGTTATTATTACAGATCCGCCAAGAGACGGAATGCACAAAGACGTTATCGATCAGATTTTAAAAATTGCTCCTGAAAAAGTAGTTTACGTAAGCTGCAACTCGGCTACACAAGCGCGCGACTTAGCTATAATGGACGAAAAATACAAAGTAACCCGTGTTCGCCCGGTTGATATGTTTCCGCAAACGCACCATGTTGAAAATGTTGTACTTTTAGAACTTCGATAACAAAAAATTATAAATGAAAAAAATAATCTCTTTTTTATTACTCTTTGCTTTTGGTTTATCAAGTTGCGAGAAAGATGATATTTGTGATCCGGGTACGCCAACCACTCCCCGATTGATAATTTCGTTTTACGACATTAATAATTCAAACGTAAAGAAAAAAGTGACCCGATTAAAAGTAATTGGAGATGATCAGGCAAAAGGAATAGTTTTTAACGAAAGTGCTCTTGAAGATGATGAAACCAGATATTTAACAAGCGGTGACTCCATTGGTATACCTTTAAAAACAGATGCAAATACGGTTACTTTTAGCTTTATTTTAAATTCAGGAGATGTTAATCCAGCTCAAACAAATACTGATAAAATAAAATTTAATTATACCAGACAAGACGTTTATGTATCCAGAGCTTGTGGTTTTAAAACTATTTTTAAACTCGATCCGCTAAAACCTTACGAACAAACAGATCCTGCCGGAGACGGTTTATGGATGCAGAATATTGATCCAATAAATCTTAACATTGAATACGAAAATGAAACACACATTAAAGTATATTTTTAGTATTTGCCTATTGTTTTCAATGTTTCTGGTTAAGGCTCAGGACTCGACAGTAACAAAAGAAATCGCTAAGGAGAAAACAAAACCGGTAACAAAACCCGCAATTCAGCAAACAAAAACAGATACTGTTGTTCCTCCAAAAACAGATCGTTATGGTTTGCGCGTAGGTGTTGATTTGTACAAATTAACCCGTGGTTTTTATGATAAAGATTATAAAGGAATTGAAATAGTTGGAGATTTCCGTTTAACAAAAAAGTATTATATAGCTGCAGAACTTGGTTTTGAAGATAAAACCACAGATGATGACCGATTAAATTCAACCGCAACAGGAACTTACATTAAGGGTGGTTTCGATTACAATTTGTACCAAAACTGGCTTGATATGGAAAACATCATAAGCATTGGTTTACGTGGTGGTTTTAGTACTTTTAGTCAGCAATTAAACAGTTATAAAATTTATAATGCAAATCCATATTGGGGCGAACAGCCGTCAATTGCATCCGGTCAAAAATACGACGGACTTACCGCAGGATGGCTTGAAGTTGCAGCAGGTTTAAAAGCGAAGGTTTTTAATAACTTTTTTGTTGGTTTTGGTGTTCAGCTAAAACTTTTGGTTGCCAATAAAACGCCGGACGGTTTTGATAACCTTTACATTCCCGGTTTCAACAGAACATACGATGGAAATTTTGGAATTGGTTTTAATTATACCGTTTCTTATTTTATTCCAATTTACAAGAAAAAAGTAATTGTTCCTGAAGTTAAAAAGAACAACCCTAAGAAATAATTTACCAATAAATAAAAGCCACGAATTCACAAATTATTAGTTTTAATTCGTGAATTCGTGGCTTATTTTTTTACTTAATTCTTTAAGACAATTGAAATTCAACAGCTGCTTTTGAATGGATCAAAGCCGTGTCAAAAACAGGAACGGTCACATCTTCCGGCAAAATCACTAATGGAATTTCTGTACAGCCCAAAATAATTCCTTCCGCTCCGTCTTTTATTAATTGCGCTGCAATTTCCAGATAGCGTTTCTTGGTTTCAGGTATTACAAGACCTTTTCCTAATTCCTCAAAAATTGTAGTGTGAATAAAATCTTTATCATCTTCATTATCAGGAATAATTGCTTCAATTCCCTGAGCCAGAAGTTTATCTTTAAAAAAATCCAGTTCCATTGTGAATTTCGTTCCCAATAAACCAACCTTCTTTAAACCCTGCTTTTTAATTTCAGCCGCAGTTGCAGTTGCAATATGTATAACCGGTAAATTTATTGCAGTTTCAAGTCTGTCTGCAATAAAATGCATCGTATTTGCACACAAAACGATCGCCGTTGCGCCGCCTTGCTTTAGAAATTGACAGCCTTTTAAAAGCATATTGAAAGTAGAATCCCAATCGTTGTTTTCGTTATTTTTTTTAATATCAGCATAATTAAAAGAATAAATCAAACATTCAGAGAAGTTCAAACCTCCCATTTTTTCATTTATTCCATGATTTATAAGTCTGTAGTAATCAGCCGTAGAAACCCAGCTAATTCCGCCTATAAGTCCAATTACCCTCATAATTAACTCATTTTTTACCCGTTGGGTACAATTAATAAAAGTTTTAAATCTATGTATCCTAATGTCTTACATATTTTTCACGCAGATTTAAAAAGATTAAAGCAAATGCACGCAGATAATTATCTAAATTTTAATCTGCTCAAATCTGCTAAATCTGCGTGAAAAAAAACCATGTAATCCTTAATCTGTGGCTAAAATTATCCTATTTCTCTAATTCCTTTTATAAAAATCCATTTCATAAATAGCTTTTCCCCATCTTTAGTTTTTACCGCCTGAAATTTAGGCGAAATCAAAGTAGCTATAATAAAAGCCGTCATCGGAACCCAAAGTCCCGTTAAACCTGTATATGTTGCCACTAAAAAACGACCTAAAATAAATAGAATCGCGAAACATCCTAATTGATATAAAAAAGCTCTTATTTGTAGTTTTGACATTTTTTTCTTTTTAAGATTCAAAGTTGCAAAGGTTCAAAGGGACAGAGGTTTTCTCTTCACTTCTTTAATCTTTGCAACTTTTTATATATTGACTTGTAGTTTTATCTTTTTTTGAGTTTTTAAAGACACAAAGATTAGACCCGCTAAGGAAACCTTTGTCGCTTTGAACCTTTGCTCCTTTGTACCTATTCAGAAACTTGAAATTTCGTTCTCTTACTTCCTTCGTACATTTCGTATTTTACCAAACGTGCTTCAAGACTTGCGTTAAAAAGCTTGATTTTTCTTGAAGGTTTTAATCCTACGAATTTTAAGGCTTCAAGATTTGCTGTGATAAACCACGCGTTTGTTCCCGGATAACTTTTCTTTAAAGTATCACCAATATTTTTGTAGAATTCTTCCATATGAATATCCAAACGCTCATCATAAGGCGGATTAAAAACCATGTGCAGTTTTCCTTCTACCGCTTTTTCAGAATCAAAAAAGTTATCTTCTGAAATCGTAACGTAATCATCAAGATTCGCATTTTTAATATTGTCTTTGGCTTTATTTACAGCACTTGGCGCTTTATCAAAACCTTTAATAGTATAATGAAATTCCTTAGTTTTCTTCATTAAACTATTTACAATCTGATCAAATAAATCATTATCCCAGTCTTTCCATTTTTCAAAAGCAAATTCTTTTCTGTTAATATTCGCCGGAATATTACAAGCGATCATCGCCGCTTCTGCAAGGAAAGTTCCCGATCCGCACATTGGATCTAAAAAGTGACTTTGACCTTCCCAACCTGACAATAATAAAATTCCTGCCGCCAAAACTTCGTTGATTGGCGCAATATTCGTTGCCGTTCTGTAACCACGCTGATGCAGTGAATTTCCGGATGTATCCAACGCAACGGAAACCTGATCTTTATCAATATGAACATTAATTCTTAAATCCGGAAAAGCTTTATCAATACTTGGGCGTTGTCCCGTTCTTTCTCTAAACTGGTCAACAATAGCATCTTTACATTTTTGAGAAACAAACTCAGAGTGGTTAAAATAAGTAGAATGCACCGTTGCATCAATAACAAAAGTTTGGTTTGCATTTAATAATTTCGACCAGTTTACGCCCGAAATTCCTTTATATAAAGCCTGTTCATTGTTTGCTCTAAACGAATAAATTGGTTTTAAAACTTTAAGTGTCGTACGCAACGATAAATTAGCTTTATACATAAAACCTTTATCGCCTTTAAAGCTCACCATTCTTACCCCTTTTTCGACATCCTGAGCACCAAGATCTCTTAATTCCTTCTCTAATATTTCTTCAAAACCAAAAAAACATTTGGCTATCATTCTAAAATTTTCTTCCATCTTTATTTTTGTATTAAAAAAAACTCCGATCGCAAACACATATCTGATTATTCAGGTATCGTCACGAAATAGTTATTTTTCGGCAAAAATACACTAAATTTGCGGTACTTTGAATTAATTGAAATAGAATAAATGTCTGAAGCACCCAACTCATCAACACCTAATCAGGACCGAAATACCGAAAACTGGTTTACTTCATGGTTTGATACTCCCTATTATCATATTCTTTATAAGGATAGAAATTATCGCGAAGCTCAGATTTTTATGGATAACCTGACACATTATTTAAATTTGCCTGAAAAAGCAAAAGTGCTTGATTTAGCTTGTGGAAAAGGGCGTCATTCTATTTATTTAAACCAACTTGGATTTAATGTTTTAGGAGCAGATTTATCTGAAAACAGCATTGCCGAAGCCAGCAAAAACAGCAACGAAACCCTGCATTTTAAAGTGCATGATATGCGTGAGCCTTTTGAAGAAAAATTTGATGCTATTTTTAATCTGTTTACCAGCTTTGGATATTTTGAAAGCGACGATGACAACTTAACAACCTTAAAAGCCATCAAAGAAAGTTTATCTGAATATGGTTTTGCCGTGATTGATTTTATGAATGTGGCAAATGTAATCGAAACATTAGTGCCTGAAGAAGTAAAAACAGTTGACGGAATCGATTTTAAAATTAAAAGATATGTTGAAGACGGACATATTTTTAAAGAAATAGATTTTGAAGATCAAGGCAGAAATTATCATTTTACCGAAAAAGTAAAAGCTTTAACGCTAAAAGATTTTGAAGAATTAATGGCCGAAGCCGGAATTTTTCTGTTGGATATTTTTGGAGATTATAAACTTAAAAAATTCCATAAAACCGAAAGCGAACGATTAATCATGATTTTTAAATAGGTTTAATCGTTGAACCGTTGATTTGTTTAACCGATTAAACAAATAAACGATTAAACAGCTAAAAACGATTAAACAAATCAACGATTAAACCAATACAAAAATGAATTATCTACTACCCTTATTTTCTGTACTTTTAGGATATATTGTGGCTTTGTTTTTAAAACCTCAAAACAAAACCAATCTAAAATTATTACTTGCATTTAGCGGTTCATTTTTATTATCGTTAACCGTAATGCATTTATTGCCCGAAGTTTACGAATCTCACAATCATAACATTGGGTTATTTATAATGGTCGGAATTTTATTCCAGATCGTTTTGGAATTTTTCTCAAAAGGAGCAGAACACGGACACGTTCACGGACATGCACAAATGTCGCAAATTCCGTGGCTGTTATTTATAAGTTTATGCATTCACGCCTTTTTAGAAGGTTTTCCCGTAAGCCATCATCATGGTTTAGCCGTCGGAATTGCGATTCATCATTTACCGATTGCCGTAATCTTAACCACGTTTTTTATAAACGCAGGTTTAGATAAAAAAGCCATTTTTGCCTTCATGATCACATTTGCAGTCATGACACCTTTAGGAACAATCGCATCTGAATATTTATCTTTCTTAAATGATTATTATACCGAAATTACAGCAATCGTAATTGGTATTTTATTTCATATTTCATCGACAATTATTTTCGAAAGCAGCGAAGGACATAAATTTAATGTTGCCAAAGTTTCTATGATTGTATTAGGAATTTTATTGGCATTCTTTTTATAATTAAACAGCAACTTTTTATTAATTCTTTCTCTGTAATCTTGTCATTTCGAGGAACGAGAAATCACATCCAATAATCGACAAAGATTGATCACATTCTGGACGGAGTTTCAAGTGTGATTTCTCGTTCCTCGAAATGACAAAATGCAAAAATTGAAAGAAGCAGAAAAACTTTTCGTATCTCCTTCTTTCAATTTTCTAATTATCAAATTCCCTAATTATCTAATTAATTCCCCGTTCTCTTTTTCTCCTCCTGATTTCCAAAAGCGCGTTCTTTCACATTGATTTTCTTATTTCCAAAATTATAAACTACTGATAAACGTACAAATCTATTGCTTTCCGTTTGACTGTAAACCTGCTTTACGCCGTTTACAACAGAGGTAAAATCTTTTAAATAAGAAGAATTAAAAATATCATTTGCCAGAAATGCAATCTGCATCGTTTTATTTAATAAATCCTGTTTAAAACCAATATCAAAACTCGACGTATATCCTATTTCATATAAACCACTTTTAAACGGAGAACTATACGAAAAATCAATTTGCAATTTTGTAGTTTTCCCTAATGCAAAAGTATTATTTGTCGAAAGATCGATTTGCAGACTATTTTCCGGCGTTGCATTTATATCTTTAATAAATTCAGTTTTTGCACCTAAAAAGTATAGCGAATTTTCACTTTTCCACCAATCTGCAAAACTTGCCGAATAACTTTCTCCAATACCGTAATTTAAGTTTTTAAAATAATTCTCACGCGTTACAATTTGCGTATTAGTTTCTGGTTTTGAGGTAAATAAAACGCCGTAACCGTCTGTAACAATATTTACAAAAACACTGGTTCTTAAAATTTCTTTATAAGAATGAGCAAACTCAAAATTATCACTAAAAGAAGGTTTTAAAAACGGATTTCCTTCAGAATAACTATTACTATTAATGTAAATACGAAACGGATTCAGCAAGTCAAAACGGGGTCTATTAATTCTTTTTCCATAATTTAAACTAAAAGTATTGTTTTCATTCTTTTGATAGGAAGCATAAAATGTTGGAAATAACTTCAAATAATTATTTTCAGTTTCCTGATTCATCGTTTCAGAAAATCCGTTTGTTTTGGTATTCTCCAATCGTAAACCCATTTGAAAATTCCATTTTTCATTCAACTTTTTATCTGCATTAATATAAACAGCCTGATTATTTTCGGTGTATTTAAATTGGTTAGACTGGTTTGGGTCCAATTCCGGAATTCCTGTACTTGTATTATAATAAAACACATCACTTATACTGTTTGTAAAACTAATTTTGGCGCCGTACGATACGTTTACCGCCTGAAACGGATGTTCCATATCCGCCTTAAAACTCCAGTTATCAATATCCTGATTCGAAATATTTCTTCCCGCCTGATTTACATCAACAAATGTCATATCTGCCCTGTAATTATTGGCAATAAAATTTCTGTCGAATTTTGAATTGTAATCAAAATAGTCAACATCAAATGAAAGTTTTCTTTTTAGAGAATCTAATTTGGTTATCAAATGCGCATTATAAGTTTGATTGCCAGATCCTTTGTCCGTAAAACTATTATTCAGCGTAATATTATCCAATTGATTTTGGGTATTGTATTTGTTAATTATAATATCCGATTTAAAATCAGGGTTGTTCCTGTCATTTAAATATTGAAAACCAATTGTAGTACGTTCAGAAAGATCATAATCTAAAGCCAATTTTCCCGAGAGATTTTCACTCTTTACTTTTGTTGTAC
Organism: Flavobacterium sp. N1736; assembly: GCF_025947065.1. NCBI lineage: Bacteria > Pseudomonadati > Bacteroidota > Flavobacteriia > Flavobacteriales > Flavobacteriaceae > Flavobacterium > Flavobacterium sp. N1736. Next base: position 535,364 of record NZ_CP109994.1, on the reverse strand, counting down.
TTTTCATATGTGAAAGTCCGTCGGGAAAATACATTTTTAAGTCATCGGTAGCATTTAAATAGCCCGTTTTTCCGTTGATGCTGGCAGAAATTCTAAACTTATTTTTATTGTAAAAGAAATTATTCCTTAAAGTATAAATTCCATATTTATTTTGATCGTAAGACACTGTTGTTGTGTTTTTCCAGGAATCAATCGCACCTTTTTTCATTATAATATTGATCAATCCGCCAATTCCCTCTGCTTCATATTTTGCAGGCGGATTGCTTATAATTTCGATATTCTTAATATCACTTGCCGAAATTGATTTTAAAAAATTATTTAATTCTTCACCGGATAATTCAATCATACGTCCGTCAATCATCACACGAGAAGTCCCTTTTCCTAATATATTGATCGTATTATTTTGCACCACAACTCCCGGTGCCGTATTTATGGCGCTTAAAGCATCGCCGCCAACCGTTGTTACATTATTTTCAAGATGATAAATCAAACGATCTGTTTTTTGTTCGATCGTTTTTTTCTTAGATTGAATGACAACTTCACTAAGATTTGTTGTATTCTCTTTTAATTTAGGTGTTGCTTGTGCTAAACAAAATAAAGGCAATAATAAAAAGATAAGAAGGTTTGCTTTTTTCATGATTTCTAATTTTAAACTTGTTCGATTAATTTGAAGCAAAGTTGCCTTAGAAATTTTCGGGATTCGACCGACAAAAAAAAGTCGAACCAATTTCTCCTTAGGAAATTGGTTCGACTTTATCAGGCTCGAAGTACGACTTTTTACAAATCGCTAATTATGAAGCGTTTCGGTACGCTGTAGGCGTTAAATTTGTATATTTTTTAAACGAAGTATTAAATGATGATTTTGAATTAAAACCCACTTCGTATAATATTTCTAAAACGGTAAGCTGACTTTTAGACTGGTCTTTTAAAATTTGCATCGCTTTTTGAATGCGATATTCGTTCACAAAATCAAAAAAATGCTGATCCATTTGATGATTTATTAAAACCGATAAATCCCGAACCGGAATATCAATTTGATTGGCAAGTTCCTGAATGGTAAGCGACGGATCCAGAAAAGGTTCTTTCTCTGCCATATATTGTTTCAATGTCGAAATTTGACCGGAAATCAATTCATTTTGAACATTTGATGAAGCAGATTTATCTTCAACTTCCGGTAAAATATCTTTTGTGAGTTTCAATTTAGAATTAACTCCTCTAAAAAGTTCGGGATGATTGAGCGCTTTCATTATAAACCAGCACGTTATAAACAAAGCGATGCTTCCTACAAGTACATTTGCCCAAAGAAATACTTCTCTGAAACCGCTATAACGCAATAAATTTTTTAATGCCACAATTGAATGTGCTATAAGAAAAACACATGTTATCTGAAAAAGCCATTTATAAGTCGCAGTACTCGAATCAGCATAATTTTCTAAATAGATTTCTCTGTACTTTTTCAAAATAAAAAATACACTAATGATGTAAAACGCGTATTGAAATTCAATTAAAATCTGGATAAAATAAATCTCAGGTAATTGATTGAGCGTCGAAAGAAAACTATCTCGATCTGAGTCCAGATTAAGATATATCCTTGGAATAAAAACTAAATTGACCACTATAAAAGGGAGCAAATGAACTACATGTTTCCACTGTAATCTAAAATCAGAATAACAGACTGCCAATACAAAAAGGTAAAACAAAGGCATTCCAAATAAACAAGCTGTCGATCTAAAGATTTCCCAATTAAGTTGAGTTCGGGTTACGGCATCAATAAAAAATCCGCTGAGATCGACGGCAGAGAAAATGAAAAACCATGCAAACAATCGGTTTGCTAATTTATTTTCGGTTTTAACCGTTAATAAAAAAAACGCAAGCAATAAAGAAACAAAAACTGAGATGCCGCCAATCCCTTGCAATAAATCTAATTTATCCATTTATGTATTAATATTTAACAAATATAATATTTTAGTTCTTTCAAAAAGGTTCTCAAATTTGCAATAAAAAAGATTAATTTTGGGCAAGACCAATTATACTAAAAATGACGTTTACAAAAACCACAGAACAAGCTTCAAAATACGAACATTTAGAAAAAATGTCGGTTCATGAATTGCTTACCAATATCAATAATGAAGACAAAACTGTTCCGCATGCAGTTGAAAAAGCTTTGCCGCAAATCGAGGCTTTAGTGGCACAAGTTGTTGCGAAATTAAAACTTGGCGGACGATTATTTTATATCGGAGCCGGAACTTCGGGACGTTTAGGCGTTGTTGATGCTTCAGAATGTCCTCCTACTTTTGGTGTTCCTTTTGATCTGGTAAACGGAATTATTGCCGGTGGAGACACTGCAATTCGTCGTGCCGTAGAAAATGCTGAAGACAATGCAACACAAGCCTGGATCGATTTACAGGCAAATAATATTGGCGAACATGATGTCGTTATCGGAATTGCAGCCTCAGGAACGACGCCTTATGTTATTGGCGGATTAGAAACTTGCAATCAAAATAATATTTTAACGGGTTGTATTACAAATAATGCGGGAAGTCCTTTGGCTTTAACGGCTCAATTTCCTGTTGAAGTTGTTGTTGGTCCTGAATTTGTTACCGGAAGTTCGAGAATGAAAGCCGGAACAGCGCAGAAATTAGTTTTAAATATGATTTCGACCGCAGCAATGATTCAGCTTGGAAAAGTGAAAGGAAACAAAATGGTCGATATGCAATTGAGTAATATTAAATTGGTCGATCGCGGCGTGAAAATGATTATGGGAGAAATTCCTGTTACATACGAAGAAGCTTCTGAATTATTAAAAAAATATGGCAGCGTGAGAAATGCTGTCGATAATTATAATAAGTAAAAAGATTTTTTGTGAAATGTGAGATGATTAGTTTGTCATTTCGACGTGAGGAGAAATCACACAAGAAACTCCACAATGTATATTTACAATCTTTGTCGATTTACGAGTGTGATTTCTCCTCACGTCGAAATGACAAGAATAAACCTGAAACCTGAAACTTTCAAAACAAAAAAAATGGCAACAAATAAAGAATTACTGGGAAAAGGAGTTAAATATTTATCAGGTTCATTACCGTTATTATTTATTGGACCGTCCTTAATATATAATGCTTTTATGAACCAGCATACAAACTGGCATTATTTGGTTTTAGGAATTGGAATTGTGGCGTGTTTAAGTGCCATGTTTTTGATTTTTTATGGTTTGAAAATCATTATGAAAGGTTTGTTTAACGACTAATTTGTATCTTTACTAAAATTCTTCATCATGGATATACAAGCAGAAATAAATTGGATTCATCAAGAAATTGATAAAGTAAAAGATCCTTCTTTTGTAGAAAAATTAAAACATCTTTTGCAATCAATCAACAATTCTACCGTTGATTCAGATGCAGCTTATAATTTAGATATCGAAAATGCCTTAGAAAACATTAAAAAAGGTAATTTCTATACTGAAGATGAAGTAAAAGAAATTGCAAAAAAATGGGGAAGAAAATAATTTGGTCAAGCAATGCTCTTAATCAATTAGAAGACATACATTTTTACATTTTCTTTGAAAGTAAATCAATTACAATTGCAGATAATAAAGTAGTTAACACTATTTTTGACAGCACAGAAATACTAAAAACGCAACCAGAAATTTATAAACTCGATAAACAAAAGACCAGCAATGATGGTAGTTTTAGAGTTTATCCTGTTTATGATTATGCTGTTTCATACCAATTAACGGAAGAGATTATTTATATTCTTCGAGTACGTCACAATGCTCAGAAACCAAAAAAACATTCATGGAAAGCCTAATTCACATTCAAAAAACATTCGAGAAAGTCGTTTACATCGACAAAAAAATAAACAATCGGGAGTTTGAGGATTGTGTTTTTAAAAACTGTGATTTTTCTAATAGCAATTTTGCTTACAATACTTTTTTAGACTGCGAATTCATTGATTGTAATTTATCAATGACGAGTTTATTCAGTACAAGTTTGAAGAATGTGACTTTTAAAAACTGCAAGCTTTTAGGAATTGCTTTTAATGAATGTGATGATTTTTTATTTCAGGTTCATTTTGAAGAATCTGTTTTGGATTATGCTATATTTTCGAATAAAAAAATGCCAAAAACGAAGTTTATTAATTGTTCTGTAAGGGAAGTTACTTTTATAGGCACTAATTTAACAAGTTCGGTTTTTGATAATTGCAATTTAGAAGGTGCGATTTTTAATGACACGCAATTGGCTGCAGTAAATTTTAAAACGGCTTATAATTATAAAATTGATCCGGAATTTAACCCGATGAGAAAAGCGCAATTTTCGAATGACGGAATTGTGGGACTTTTAGATAAATACGATATTAAAATTGTTTAAAGAAGGCTGCCACGAAAAAACTCAAAATAGAAATTTATGAAAGCTGATGAATCTTATTTAGAAAGCGTTAAAAAGCAATTTCTATATTATAAAATGTTAGGCGAAAAAGCGGTAGATCAATTAGAACCGGATCAGCTTTTTGTTTCTGTAAATGAAGATACCAATAGTATTGCGACTATTATTAAACACATTTCGGGCAATATGTTGTCTCGCTGGACAGATTTTCTAACTACCGATGGTGAAAAAGAATGGCGTAATCGTGATGCTGAATTTGAAAATGATTTACGGTCAAAAGAAGAAGTTTTAATTGCCTGGAATAAAGGCTGGGATTGTTTTCTTGACGCTTTAAACAGCTTAAAATCAGAACAGCTTTCGGACATTATTTATATTCGAAATGAAGGTCATACCGTTATTGAAGCTATAAATCGTCAGTTGGCGCATTATCCATATCACGTTGGACAGATTGTTTTTTATGCCAAACAATTAAAAAATAGCAGTTGGGATAGTTTATCAATTCCGAGAAATAAATCAGGAAATTATAATGCTGAAAAGTTTGCCAAGGAAAAAGAAATTAAGAACTTTACCGATGAAGAGTTAAAGAGATTAAAATAACACTAAGTATGTCACTAGCCCTGATTGCAATGTAAATCCTTTTTATTTTTTCTTTAAAAATAAAAAGATTGAAATGGAAAGCAGGAAACAGCTCCTAAAAAACATAAACTCAAAAATGAAAAAAACTATATTCCTTTTACCGCTAATTACTTTATTTTCATGTTATAACGCGGAACACAACTGCAAAGATTTTAAAACCGGAAAATTCAAGTTTGAGTTTGAAGTAAACGGCGTTAAAAAAACAACCCTTTTTGAGCGTAAAGACGATATTGAAATTGAAACTTTTGAAGGAAAAACAGATACATCGACAATTCGCTGGGTAAGCGATTGCGAATATGTTTTGCAGAAAAAACATCCGAAAAATATGGCAGAGGAAAAAGCAATCAGCATGAAGATTTTAACGACTTCTAAAGATTCGTATACGTTTGAATTTGGAATGGTTGGTTCTGAAGAAAAACAGCGAGGAAAAGTTTTTAAAGTTGATTAATTATAGAAAACTAAATATTTAAAGTCCCTGATTTGGGGCTTTTTTTATGAGTTGTGCCACGTAGATTTTGAGTTTTTTTAGCCACGTAGGTCGTTCCTCGGGATGACAGACAATGAGAATAAACTTTGCACCTTTGAATCTTTGTCACTTTGAACCTTTGTACCTATGAACCTTTGCCCCTTATATAACCCTTTCCAAAAATAATTAAAGGTGTTTCTTTTACATTTCTATTTTAAATAGTATTTTAGAACCTTAATCTAACCTAATGAAAAATACGATTTCGCATCGAGTTGCTGACTTTTTAAAGGATTATCCGCCTTTTAGTTTTTTGCATCAAAAAGATCTTGAAAAGCTATCTGAGCAAATTTCTATTGTTTACAAAGATAAAGATTCAGTTATTTTTGCTGAAAATGATAAAACGCACGACTCTTTTTATGTGGTTCATAAAGGCGCCATTGCGCTTAAAAAAAGTTCTAAAAACAATGTGTTAGACATGTGTGATGAAGGTGATATTTTTGGATTGCGTCCGCTTTTGGCACAGGAAAATTATATTATGGAAGCCGTTGCACATGAAGAAAGTATTTTATATGCGATTCCAATTGCTGTTTTTAAACCTTATGCGCTCGAAAACAGAACAGTTGGTAATTTCCTGATTGAAAGCTATGCTTCGAACACGCGAAATCCGTATTCAGATATTCACAAGGATAAATTGTACGGTGATGATTTGGTGCACGACAATTTGCATTCAAACAAAGATTCTTTCGATTTACAGCCTATCAAATATTCGAAGAAAATTGTGACCTGCAGTCCGTCGACAACAGCGAGAGATGTTGCCAAAATCATGAATAAGAAAAAGGTGGGAGCAATTTTAATTGTAGACGAAATGCTGCCTATTGGTATTATTACGGATAAGGATTTACGAAATAAAATTGTTACGGGTGATTTTTCGATCCTGACAACTGCTGAATCTATTATGACGAAACCGGTTATTACGTATCCTAAAAAAATGACGGTTACTGAGGCGCAAATGGCGATGATGAAAAGCAATATCAGCTATTTATGTCTTACTAAAGACGGAACGGTAAATACGAAAGCGGTTGGTATTTTATCGAAACATGATGTAATGGTGGCGCTTGGAAATAATCCTGCTGTTTTAATAAAAGCTTTGAAAAGGGCTAAAAAAGCAAAAGAAATTAAGCCTATCCGTGCCAGAATTATGAAATTGCTTCAGGGATATTTAGATCAAAATATTCCGATGACATTGATTTCTAAAATTATTACGGAGTTAAATGAGGCCTGCACCACTCGCGTAATTGAAATTTGTATCGAAAAAATGAGCAGTCCGCCGCCGGTTAAGTTTGCATGGTTAGCTCTTGGAAGCCAAGGAAGAAGCGAGCAAATGCTGCATACGGATCAGGATAATGCGATTGTATATGAAAATGTTTCGGATGTTTTTAGGGATGAAACTAAAGTCTATTTTTTAAAATTTGCCGCTCTTGTCAACAAAGGGCTTTTTGAAATTGGCTACGATTATTGTCCTGCCGAAATGATGGCTTCGAACACGAAATGGTGTTTGAGTCTTGATGAATGGAAAGGTCAGGTGAAACACTGGATTACAAATCCCGGGAAAAATGAGGTTTTACTTTCTTTTATTTTCTTCGATTATAGTGTTACTTATGGTGATACTGAACTTACGAATGAACTCTCAGAATCTATTTTTGAAAATATAAAAGCGAATCCTATTTTTTATGTTCATTTGGTAAGCGGCGCATTGCAAAGCCCTTCTCCAACAGGTTTTTTCAGGCAATTTCTGGTTGAACAAGATGGAGCAAACAAAGATAATTTTGACATTAAAAGACGTGCTTTAATGCCGCTGACGGATGCTGCACGTGTTTTAATTTTATCCCATTCTGTAAAAGGTATCAGCAATACGGCTGAACGTTTTGAAAAATTAGCCGAATTAGAGCCAAACAACAGGGAGTTATATTTGTCTTGTTCGTACTCGTTTAAAGCTTTATTGAAATTTAGAACGAAACAAGGACTTTTACATAATGATTCGGGGCAATTTATAGCTTTGGAATCTTTGTCCAAAATGGAAAAAATAAAACTTAAAAGGACTTTTAAAACGATCAAGGAACTTCAGGAATTAATTAGTGTAAGATTTAATGTTTCAAACGTTGTATAAATATGGGTTTATTTAATTTTTGGAAAAAAGAGGACAATTTATTCGATGAAAATATCAGTATTGAAGAAACAAGATTTGTCGTTTTAGATACTGAAACTACTGGTTTTGATTACGAGAATGACCGAATATTATGTATTGGCGCGCTTGTATTGCAAAATAATTGTATATCGGTTCAGGATAGTTTTGAAGTGTATGTTCAGCAGGATCATTATGACAAATCGACTGCTCAGATTCACGGTATTCTGAAAGATTTTGTTTTAAAACGTCCTAATGAATTTGAGGCTTTGCAACAGTTTTTAGCGTATTTGGGCGATTCTGTTATTATTGCACATCACACTATTTTTGATGTTACAATGATTAATAAAGCATTGATTAGAAACGGTTTACCTGAGTTACCAAACAAATCTTTGGACACGGCACATTTATATAAAAAGACTTTAATAAAATCGCATTTGTTTGAAAGAAAAGACCATTATACTCTTGATGATCTTGCTGATAAATTTGATATTTCAAAAAAAGACCGACATACTGCTTTAGGCGATGCTTATATTACGGCTATTGCATTTTTGAAAATAGTAAAAAAACTAAGAGAAAAAAAAGAAATAAATTTGAATCAGTTGTTTAAATAAAAAACCAGACTTATAAGTCTGGTTTTATTAAATTTCCTATTCTAAAAAGCAAAAAAATCTCTTTTTAAATTTTGATTATCTTCTTTTATTAGAAAAATCACTTTCTTTTGTATAGAGATAAATTTTATTTCCTTTTAAGCTTTTGTTGCTAAATTCTCCTAAAGAATCTGGTTTTCTATATATTTTTTTAACTGCGTAACTTTCCTTTTTCAACACTATTTTACATGGTGAATTTGATTTTATTTTCATGCAAAAATATCCCACGCTGTCTGTTTTAGTGGTTTTGCCGTTTATATCTATATGTACATTTTCAATTGGTTCTTCTGTATCATAATCATAGACGTAACCAAAAAACTCTTTTTTTGTACAACTGCAAAACAATAGCACAATAAAAATAAATTTAATCTTCGTGTTCATTTTATTCATCTCATTCTTAAATTTAGCTTATTCTCTTGTTGGCTATCTAAAATTGTTATTGTTTTTAAACTTATAGGTAAACTCATTCGATTGTTTGTCTCCCGGTAAATTGTATTTCATCACTATTTCATAATTTCCGTATTTCATAAATTGATAGTTACTATTTAAAAAGCGTTTCGCAATCGACTCTGAATTGGTTTCTCCATTTAGATAAGCATTTATAATCTGATTATTCAAATCAACCCAATCTTGTTTGTAAAGCAAAGGCATATTGTACTTAAACGGAAAATTTCCTTTTGTCCACGCTTGGTTTACATTATTTTCGATACTGGTCATATAGTAAGCATTAAGCGGAATTGCTTTTGCGGGAACAACGCCCAATTCGCTTACTTCTCTGTTTGTAATTGCAAAAACGCCATTTAACGGATATTCTCTATACAAATACGGAAATATATCTGTTGTATAATATTCGTCATTAAGTTTAGATTGGGCATTTATCAATGGTTTATTATCACTATAAGTCAATCCTTGTAATTCTGTCAAATCAAATGCTTCCTGACTGGAAACGGTATTGGTCAGATAAATAACATCTGAATACAAAACACCAAAATTGTAACTTTGGGTATTTATTGAATTCATTTTAGAAGAAAAAGTTTTATACTTGCTGGTATTAAACGAGTAGGTTAATCGCTCTATACTTCCTTCTGCTTTAGATAACGCATCTGCCTGATTTTCTTTTATCTGTATATCATTTCCATCATTATTAATGGTATTTGTTTTTGTTGTTGATGCTGTGTTTTTCGACGTGGTTTGTTTTAAATTACTCACTATTGAAAAATTATATTTCTTGTCCTGATCGATATTCGGCAAGTCATAATAAACTTCGTTTGCACTGGTATTATAATTAAATGCTGTAGCTTTAATATTTGAAGTTCCATCTTCATTTACATTAATACTGGTTTCCCAACTGCCATCTTCAAACAAATAATCCTGTCCGCGTTTAAGCTGAATATAGCCTTTTGGATATTCTTCTTCCAGGAAATACTTTTGGTCTACAACGGGATAAGAATATTTTACATTGGTTAATGGTATATAATTTGGCGCTCCTCCGGTTGTAAATAATCTTTCTTCATACTCTGTCGCTACTTTTCCATCGACTTTTATTGGCTGAAAAACACCGTTTATCATTTTTTGAAAACTAACTTCTACCTGAATTTTAAGTTCTTTGTTTGGAGGCAAAATATCTGTTGAAACAAAACTGACTCTGTCTTTCATTGAACCCCACTCAAAAACTCCCGGAATCTCTGTTGTTCCGTCAAAAACTTTAAACTTTTCCAGTATTACTTTATAGGTAACATCTCCTGTATCTTCAGGAATTATGAAAGCTTCATTTACTTTCATTGAAAAAGCGGCTTGTGGTACTGCAAAAACATCAATATCTGTCGAACTTTGTTTTGGTGTTACATCAGTAATAAGTTTAATTCCGCCTAATGGCGATGCATTTTCAAATTGACATTCTTCTCCAAGTTCAAATTTAAATCGGAATTTCCCTTTTATTAATCCGCCCAAAATATTCATATTTCCGCCGACATAACCACGCATCCAAACCGGATTCGGCAATTTTGCCTGTAACAAAACGGCAGCTCCTCCTGAAATAATGGGCACTTTAAATTTTAAGAAGGATAATTTAACTCTAATTCCTAATTCTCCCTGCAAATACGCATACGATTGTCCGTTTGCATACCAGCCGTTTATCCCCACCTGATCACCTGTATTCGAACATCTGGCTTCCTGATAATCTTTAAGCATAATATCGAATCCCATTCCTGCCTGAAAACGGGCATAAAATAGTAAGAAACTTAAATCGCCGGTATCAAAATCTAAGCTTGCACCAAAGGCTAAACCTCCTCCATTTGCTAATGAATTTTCATCGCGCATATAGTCTAATTCTTTGGCATCGACGCCTAAAATTTGTGCTACAACGGGCGGTGGCGGCGGACTTCCCGGAAGTAATGTTCCAGCCATAAAATAACTGGTTGTTTTTAGGTACATTCCTGCAACTCCTATTTTCACGCCGCATCTGTCATCCGGAGTACCTATATACATGTACCAGTCTTTTGGATCTTTATGAAAAACGGCCCAGCCTGCTCTTCCTCCATCTCCTATTCCCGAAAGGAAATTACCGGGTGTGTTAATATATACGTCCATTGTACCATGTAATGAATGATTTTGAAAATCAAATTCAATGGCAGAAGCTACATTAATTCCAACTTTGGCTGACAAATCTCCGGGAATAGCTTCTTTTGCAGCCGGAATATATTTACTGGCAAATGAACCGGAAAGATCACTTTCGGTTATTCCCATAAAACTTTTCTTTGAGGTAACATTTGACGCTACTTTTTGCATCAGTCCGCTCACGTTTTTAAGTCCCGGGATTTTCGCCATAACGCCTGCTTTTCCAAAAATAGCAAGTCTGTTGATTCCTCCATTTGAGTTAAAAGCAATTTCGAATCCGGCTTCACCGTCACAAACCGTTTCTGAACCCACATGAAAATAAATTAAAGCTTTTACTCCTAAATTTATTTTTTCATCCGGTGTATAACTCAATCCAGATGGGGAGAAATCTCCAATAGCAATATCCGAATTTCTGTGCATTTTATAATAGGCTCCGCCGCCAAAACCGCTAATCATAAACGGCGCCGGAGTTGGGGGCCATTTTACCGCAGCATCAAAATACCAATATCTAAAAGTAGTGCGCCCAAAAATAGCTTTTGCTTTTACATTGACAATATCTGCAACGTCAACCTCAAGATCTGCGTTAAATCCGTTACCGTATACAGGGTCTTTTTCCATTAAGATAAGACCTCCTTTAATCGTTAATCCACTAAATTGGCAATCTATATTTATGGCTGACAAATCAAGTCCATCGTACTTGCTTCGCTGCCTGTAACCATCATCATACATTTTGCCTTTTATCCCAATTCGGGCTGTTGCACCTGCGCCAATGCTTTCCATCAAATTAATTCCTAAATCAAAATCAATTCGCGAATCATTTCCATTAATGGCAACATTTATATTACCAATAGAAACGGGAAAATTACCAAACGCAACGGTGCCTTTGTAACCCATATTTCGAACAGAGATTATTGGCGAAACGGTTTGTAATTGCAGGTTTTCAAAAGAGATTCCTTTAAAATCAACGGTACGTTTTCCTTCTACATCTTTATCATCTGTGGCTCCTTTATTCGTTCCAAAAGAAACGGATCCGTTTAAATTGGCTTTGGGTAAAAACTTGCCATTAACCAGTTTTAATTCGACAGAACTATTTGGTAACAATAATGCTTTTGCTTTCCAGATATCAAAAGCTATAGAATCTTTTGTTACAACGACCAATTGCTGTTCCTGCATGGATATAAATCCATTATAAAACAAACCTGCTCTATTGGTTTCAGGCTGTTTTGGAGGTGTAGTTGCTGTTGCCGGATTATTTTCTGTAGTATTTGTTGTCGCTGTCGGAGTTTCTTTCTTTGTGGCTGCTTTACTTATTGGTAAAAGAATCTGACCGCTTAAATTTGCTTTTACAAAAGTATTGGCTGCAATAGTGACATCAATATGATCGAGGGAATATGCCCATGATTTTTCCTGACTTGTTATACCTCTGTCAAGCGGAAAAACATTATCTGCATAAAAAGTTCCTGATACGCCATATTTATCAATAATAAGGTTTTGAGCCCCTATATGAAGTCTTTCTTTACTTGATGCGGTATCTGTGGTTTGAAATTCTTTGGGAAGTCCTACATCAAAAGTTTGAATAAATATCCCTTTCCAAGCTTCCTGACTTGGCGTTAAAAGTCCGTTTTTGGCATAATATTCAGGAAAAACAACTGTGGGATCATTTTTTAAATCACTTAAATCTAAAACTGCATTGCTTACCAGAAACTGAAAATTGCCTTCAAAATCTTTTCCGTTTCTTTTGTCTTTCAAAACAAAAGGCTGCAGGCTTACATTCACCAAAATATCATTCCAATTGCCTGCCGTAAAACTAAATACTCCTCGTACTCTATTCGGAATCTGGGCTGTTTTGCCGTTATAATATGTTTTGGTTACGGTTGTTTTTGCTTCATCTACGGTTTTTGTCTGCGGATCAATTGGTAATATCAGGTTTCTGGAAAATTCTACTGCTCCTGAAATTTTCATTTCTTTAAAACCATCGCAGTCAATTTTTACATAGGTTAAATCGTTGACGTTTCCGGTTGCCATATCAAAACCTCCATACAATGATAACTGCCATTTATTATCGCTAAACGGAATATCAACATTTCCTAATAAGACTAATTTAGCTTCGCCGATAATTCCGCCCTGATGGGAAAGTTTTACATTATCTGCTCCAAAAAACAATTGCATTGGTTTGCCATCTGCCGTTTTTTGAGGAATATCAACTCTGCAAAATACGGTAAGAGTAGTATATTCTGATGAAAATACTGCTTTTGTTATTCCAATAGAATATTGAACATTATTTACCGTATTGCGAATTCCGACAGGCAATTCTACTAAATCCTGATTCGAAAATTTATCTACCCAACGATCCGAAGCTTCTATTTTTTGAATAGAACCCGAAGCCGCATTTAATTCTTTCGGCGGAGCAATATCCTGTCCGTAAGAATTAAATATGCAAAGCAATATAAATAATGCGGAGAAATGTATTTTGTAAAATTTCTTCATAATAAATAATCTATATTATTAATTGAAAACTAATCCTCAATCTTGTTTTATCTTAAAGTATTTTGTCGTTAAAAACTGTAGCCGTAATTAAAATTCAGCATAATATCATTGTTTGCCGGTCTGTTTGTTGAGCTTCTAAACATGGATATCATTCCTAATGCAAAATTGTGTTTTTGCAATACTGTATAACTGTTGTTCAGTTTTATCCCGAAAACGGAACTTGAACTTGCGTCGCTTTGGGTGTTATTGTATAAGAGTCCAAAATTGGCATTTAACTTTTCTTTCAATAGTTTTTTCGAAACACCAACGGAAGCGCCTAACGACGAATTATCAAATTGACCTACCTGATTATTGGTGTAGTTTAGTGAACTGTTGAATGCTGTTTTAATGCCCAGAAAATTTATGGTATGTGCCAGATTATAATTCTGTACGGTACTGGCTTGTCCTTTTCTTATAATCCCCCCTTGTTCATTGGCCTGACCTGCAATACTATAATTGAAATTCATGTTCTGGTTTTTCTTTTTGCCAAATGAATAGGTTAAATTAAGATTTGCATTTTGAGATAATTGTCTATAATCTAATGTATCTGCTGCTGCTACATTTGGATTATTTATTAACTCAAACTGATCGAGTTTTTTATTGGTATAGGTTGAGAAATTAGAATAGCTTCCTGTAAAATTAATCTGTTCCGTAATTTTATAATTCATATTCACAGAACCTACAACCCGTTTACTATCTTGTTTTTTATTTTGTGCCAAATCGTCTCTCTGATATCCTAAACTTGCCGAAACATTGATATTATCTCTATAAAAAGGTCTTGAAAATCGTAAAGCAATATTCTCAAGATCATTATTAAAATAAAGGGCTCCCAGGGTATTATAGTTGGGATCAATGCGTTCGTACGTTAATCCAATCCTGCTTTTTTGAATGGCATAGTCAAAATTTACATTGACAGCATTTAAATAACTGGTATTTTCTTTGGCCGAAAAAAGTCGGTCTCTGTAACTTCTTCCCGAGGTACTTTTTGCGCGGGTATCATCTGTTAAAACAGATAAGGCATATTCTACATTAAAATTTAAATTCTTTACCAAAGAGGTGCTGAAAAGAAAGCTGTTTACCCAGTTTTCTTTTGGCGTTACTCCTGTATTTTCGCCAACAAATGATAAGGAATTTTCATTGTCTTTGGCATAAAAACCAATCCAGCCTAGTTTATAACTTTCTTTTTCGAAACCTACTTTTGCTCCATATCCAAAACGCTCATAAACAGGAACTCCACCTAATGCTTCGTCCTCATTTACTGCTTTATACAATTGCCCGCCCATTAAACTAATTTTAAACGGACTTCTTGGTGTGAGCTCCAGACCAATTCCTTTAAAGGGAAATCCACTTAATGTATAAGGAGAAAAAGTCATGCTTACATTGCCTATATACGCCTTTACCCACTTATATTTAGGCATAATACATAATCTGTTGAAATCAAAAGGAGCCGTATATCCCAGATTATTTCCCTGATTGGTGATGCTGTAAAATATCGGAATATTAAAGCTAAAGGCGTTAATATTTAAATTCCCCGAAAGTAAATAGGTAAACGGTTCACGTGAATCCTGCATATTTGAATTGTAAAATATCATATTGGCATTTACGCCTCCTGTAACCTTAAAATTAGGTTTATAGAAATTCTCTAAATCAACATCCTGCGAATAACCATTTTTAGCTATCAAAAGTGTGAAAACAACGAGGAGTTTAAACCAATAATTTGTATTATATATATTCATTAATTGATTTTCCTTTTATTGTTTTTGTACTTTGATATCGCATAAAATATAAGAGCTGGTTCCATTTTTTACCATGTCCTTAATTTTTATTGCTCCTTTTCTTCCGTCTTGTGTTTTAAACAAAATGATTCTTGGGTAGGTAAAACCAAATTCCTGTGTTCCTGCCGCGCTATAATTTATGTTTAAAGATTTAATTGGTGTATCGTTTACCATAGCATCAAACTGTGCTTCTGTAAAATTTAAACCGCAGTTGCATAAATTTTGAGAGTTTACAAAAATGGTACTTTGCGCGTTTTCCAAGGCTAAAAACCCATAATTATTTACCTGATCCGGCGATATAAATTTATTATACGTAAAATTGCCGTTTAAACCCTGAAACACAATATCGATTAAACTACTGTTTTGGTCATTGATTTCGTTTGCTTTGTATACTTGTCTGGTTGTTGTTGAATACATTGCACCAATATTATTATTGTTATGTGCAGCGTTTATTCCAAACTTGATGTTGCTCAAAATACGCAAATTTGTGTCTGGCTGAACTGTAATATCTGTCTTAAAAATTTGACTTGTTTTGTCGTTAGAGGCTTCCAAAATAACTTCGTGAGTACCTACAGTCGTAAAAACAACTGTTGGATTTTCTTCTGTTGAAGTTGCCGGATTTCCTCCCTGAAATGTCCATTTATAATTTGTAGCACTAATTGATTTATTGGTAAAATGAATGGCTACAGGAGCTTCATAATCGTCATTTTCAAACTTTGGTTCATACGAAAACAATGATACTAAATAAGGCGCAACATTGATAGTCTGAATTTGCTTTTCTGATTCAAAACCATTAGAAACCGTAAGGGTTATGGTATGATCTCCCAGAGTTGTAAAAACAACATTTGGCGGCGTTTTTCCTGTAAAATCATGAGGTATTCCTTCCTGAAATTCCCACTTAAAAGTTAATCCTTCACCAAGTGTTTTATTGGTTAAAATTACCTCAACCGGAGAATAATTGCTTTTGATTATTTCATGTGTAAACTGAATATTAATTCCTTCTTTTATTATTACGGTTTTACTAATTTCTTTTGTTTCTCCGTCTACATTTGTGGCGTGAAGTTTTATGGTGTAAGTACCTTGTTTATCGTATAATACCTCGCCCGGATTTTTTAAAGTTGAAGTACTTGGACTACCGCCTTCAAATGTCCATTCGTAGGTATCTGCACCGGTAATTTTACTGTCTATTTTAACAATAACAGGGATAGACTCATCTTCGTTTACATAAGAAGTCGTAAAATCACCTTCTACGGCTATAGCAGTTTCCTGATAGCACGAAGAAATGACTATAAATAATAATAAGAGTAAAGTTTTTTTCATTCGTAATCTTTTTAAGCACTACACCTTTGTTAAGTTATAGTGCTTTTTTAAATCTTTTTATTTGCTTGCTGAATTAAACTTAGATTGAAAATCAGAAATTTTAATTAAATTGTAAGATGCCAATAGGTATAGATCATTATTTTTAATTTTCAATGATTCAGCATATCGAAGATCAACACTTAAATCTTTGTTTCCTGCTGCAAGTTTGATTTCTCCATCTTTAAAAAGGGATAATGTATTATCCTGAAGATTTAATTTATAAATTCCTTTGCCTTTAACTATCACATATAAACCATTGTTTGAATCAAATGCAATGTCACTATAATAACCATTTTCATTTGTGGTTGAAATTAAAGTTGATACTTTCCATTCATTATTGACGTACTCAAGTTTGCGAATATTAGAACTAACAAAAGTGGAAGCAGCTCCTGTATTCAAATTATCAATTAAATACAATACATTATTCTGAGAAATGATTTTAGTTACAGAACCAAATCCGGCATTTAAACCTGTTCCGTCTTTTATTTCATTTTTCTCTGAGCCAGCAACAAAAACGTCTGTATTTAATTCAGGCAGAAAACGTTTCATTTGTCGATTATTGTAATCAAACACAAAATAAGTATTGTCATTATTATCACAAATCGAAATAAGCCTAATTTTATTTGCCAAAGGAGAACTTATCGGTTTCATTGTGTAATACGGATTCAACTCTGAAAAATTATTTCCAAAACGAAATATTTTATCCGAATCTACATTGTTATTTCTTGCTATCAGCAAAATCTGACCATCTTTTGACGTAGATATTTTAGAGGAATTAAAATATACAAAATCAAGCGGTTTTAGTGTTGTGACTTTACCATCGACATCTATTTTTCTAAACGGATAAGAAACAATTTCAGCTGAAATTTGTCCTGTTACAAAAACATTATTATTTGCATCAACGACAAAATCATCTGCAAAATAAACATCTGAAATATAATCTGCCTTAATTTCTCCTTTATTTTCCTCTGGAGTTGCATCATTTCCTGAATCTGAACTACAGCCATTCAGGACTAAAAAAAGCTGAAACACTGCTACTAATAAAATTCTTTTTTTCATTGTTATTCTTTTTATATTCTGATTCAATTAATTATTTTTTTTCTCTAATATTGACTTCCCAAAGTATAACCATTGGCAACCAGTGTGCGTACAATATTCATGGCTGTGATATCTTTACTCATTTTATAGCCTATTGGATTGCCTCTATTATCAAAAGTTGCTTGTAGAACTTTATAATCATAGGTAATAAGTTCCTGACTCAAAAATTTCTCATAACCGCTAAAAGTTCCCTGATGCGCAAACCAGGTTGCTATTAGTTTATTGTCTAAGTCTCCAACTTCATATTTTAACTCTCCATTTGTGGCGGGAGATGTCATTTTGATATAACCAATTACTTTATCATTCGGGTCCGGATTTTTTGCTTTTATACTATAAATAACACCATTGTCATCAATTGTTAATTGATAAGAATCTGCCAAACTATTCGCATTATTTATATCATTTTGAATTCCAAAACGTTTTGCAGCAATTCCGGTTGATTCCGCATTAATGAAACTTTCTATTGTTTCAGTATTTAAACCGTCGGCACTTATATATTTTCTATCTAATAATTCATAAATAATACTTCGATCATAATTAAAGGCACTAAATTTTCTACTCTTAAATTCTATTTCATTCGTTTTTCCTGTGGTTTCATTTTTAAGTTCTATCCACGGAAGTGTTAACGAAGGTGCATTAGGAACATTTTTTAACTCTGCGGTAACAGAAAAGCTTTTATCTAAACTATAAATTTTAAAAACCGGTTTTTTGCCTTCGATATAACCAATCGTTTTTTCATCCAGCTTAATCTCCCCTTTCTCAATCTTAATTTTTTGGGCAAAACCGCAAATGCTTATTAGCACAATTATTACGGTTAAAATATTTTTTTTCATACTATTATTTACTTGGCGTTTATTTTTTTCGGAAGTTGTTTACTTCCTTAATGATGATTTTAATGCTTGCTATTTTCTTTATTTTATACTTAAAATGATTAATATTAACCGCACTAAGTTAAAACATAAAATAAGATAAATACTACTTTTTATAAATAATTTTATCTGCTTTTATTCTATTGAAATTATTAAAATTCCATCTCATGACATCTAATTTTTTTTTAAAATACATTAAAAAATTCTCAACTGCCAAGAACATTATTGCACTATTTTTTGATGTGGTTCCAATATTTCTAAGATATTTTCATAATGAATAACCTCTCCATTAATAATTTTCATTGGTTTTCATTTTATAATATTTCTATAAAGTCAATCTATACTTTTATTGTACTATTCAATAATTTTTCCATTACTGGTCTTTGTGTAAGTATTAGTGTATCATGCTTATTATAATCTTTTTTTTCGCCATAATATTTAAGTCTATTGAATAGTTCTGGTTTACCATTAGGAAACTCTAACAGACAAAGCCCTGTATACCCGCCAGGTAAATAATCAATTTGATGGCGAGGATTAACATTCACATATCTTAAAATAACATTACATTCTTTAAATTCATTAGTGTTTTTCCTAGGGAAAATAATATCAAATTTGGTATTAGTCTTAATTTCCAAATATCCATTACCCACTACAGTAGTTGCAAATACATAAAGTTGGTTTGTATTATCTGGTACACTTAAATTACCTTTTTGTATATCAGTTTCTTTGGGTAAATCCAGTATTAGTAAAGATGGATAATTTTTTAATTCATCTTTACTATTTAAGTCGATAAAAAATTCGTCAATAAAAGTCATATTTTATTATTTCATATTAAATTTCAGATCTTTTATCAATTTCATTTAATATTCTAACTGCATTTTTGAAAAAACTTTCATAATCAATTATGTATTGAACACTTTAATAGTACTCGTAATCTTTTGATAAATAATTCACTGACGAGACGCTTGCGCCAGTAAGGATTTTTTTTCTAATAATTTATTTCCTATACATATTTTAAACTTATGCTTCCTACTAATTCTGCACTTCTACCCATTGATATTTCTAATTTTACTCTATCGTTAACTACATATTCTAGAGCTTCTCGTGGCAAAAATCTATCAATTACTTTGCTTGGAGGTCTTTTAACTTTTATATCTGGAAAATATTTTTCTATATCATTAGATAAAAAAGGAACTTCTAATTTTTTATCGAATATAATTATGTCTCCTTTATAATAGGGACTACTTTGAAATTGATAAGGATAAACAGAAATATCAGTAACTACATCGTCAAAAGAAGAAATTACAATATTTAAATATTCCGAAAATGTTATATATTTTCTTCTTTCATTGTAATCCGCTTGCTCAATAGAATATTTGAGAGAACTAAATTGCTTCAACCAATCAATTATATTAATTCCAATTGTAATTGGTACATCTTCCAAATAAACTTTATCATCTTTAAAAGCTACCCAATTAATACTATTTAATTTTTTCATAAGATTTTGTTACATCATTAAATTTATAATTGTATTTGGTCTTTAAAGGTTCAATAAATGTTCCGTCAGGTTTTTTCCAACCTATTGTAATTACTTCTATTTCTCTTTGATAAAAACCACTTCCACTGAACAAAGTCTGTGGTTCTGTAAGTAATCTAATATCGTCTCCTCTAGAAAAAGCCTCTTCTAAAAATGGTAAATTATATCTATTCCAAAAAATTTCATTAGCTTCTGTAATAATTTGGGATTTAGTTGGGCTACCAATTCCTTTACTTTTTAATATATCAGATGCTTCAATTTCTAATTTTGAATAAGTGATATCATCAACATCTAAGATATTGATTCCTCCTTTATTTATTTTTCCTCGACCAAACGCACCTTCAGGTAAATCATATTTTATCCATTTAGATCCAGGTCCATCTAATAAATCATCAAACTTCGCAATACAAGTGGTGGTTATATCAGAATTTGTAATAATATCTTTCCCCCAGCCATTATATTTAAAACGAATACTATTTTGAGATATTTCAGCTAAAACATCTGTTCCACTTTTCGTATACACTTTAACAATATCTCCTACAATTTCCGTTTTATATCCTACTTTTAAAATTGCTTGATAAAATTCTGGAATATTACCTTTTGCTTCTGCAATTATGCCTAGAGTGGTAGTATTTATTGCTCCTTTTAATCCTTTCCAAACATTCATCAACCCACCGTTGAAATCAAAAGATTTCATTTTTGAATAAAATGCTTTTGTGCTGCGTACTAAATTTACTTTTCTCAAGTTGTTAGCTAAACTATATACGTTTGCAACACCATCTGCAATCATTACTGAGTTATAGAAAACATCCCAGGCATCATAATACGATTCATACTTTTCTTTAAATGCAGAATCTTGATTTAGTTTTAATCTATCATTTTTGATTAATTCGTCGCCTACAGCAACAACTCCACCTGCATAAGTTAGATATGCTAAATAAGAAGTTCCTCCGGTAAATGTTGCCGTAATTACTGCTGCTCCCATCGCAACTCCGTTACCTAATGAACGAATACTTTGATTTGTATCATCGTCTATGATAGCTTGTTGATATGCTGCTGCCATAAAAGCTGGTACCGTATATTCAACTCCTTTCTCAATACCTAAATTTAGATAGTTTCGAGAAGCTATCATAATTACAGGTTCAAATGGGTTTACATTTAGTTCATACCTTTCGTAAATATCTTTTGGTTCATTTCCTGGCGAACTTATATAAAGTCCATCTACCACTTTACGCAGGCTATGCTGGAAACTTATTAAATTGCTATCATAAATCTTTACAGAACTACTTCCTAAAATTTGAGGTTTGTATTTTATATTTTCTATAATATCTATAAAATCAAAAGGTCCGCTACCATCATCGACAGTCCCTAAATAAACAGGATTAATACTCGCAACCGGATAATCAAAGCTACTAAATCCATCAGGTCCAATATCTACTGTTGTAGCCATAGTAGGCTTAACTCCAAGATCTTTATAATATTTAGAAACCCAAGCAGAAAGACCTCTAAATAACGGTACAATTTCTGTCATTGTTGCATCGTTATTAGTAAGTGAACCCCCTGTACTTTTTTCAAATATATTTTTTATCCATTGAGAATTATTCTTCATAAAACCATCTTTCAATAGTTTTAATCTATCTTTTTCCGGAGTTGTAAGAATCAAATTATCCAAAAAGAAATTATCCCCTACAGAAAGGAACGTTTTACTAAACTCCCAATCAGCATCGTCTTTTGCCTTATTAATTAAATTATCAAGAATGACAATCCTTTGCTGAATGTCTATGTTTTCAAAAAGACAATCTTTATAAACTTGTTCTAAAGCTTTATTAGTTTGCTCTGAGGTGAAACTTGAAGTTATACCATTAATGTCACTTAATTCGAATTTCAATAATTCTCTAATATTATCTGCGGTACAATTTAAAGGTGCTTTTGACCCCGCAATAGCCCATCCTTTTTCTTTAGGATCTTCTGTTGAATTAGAATTAAAATCTACACAATTTAAAACTTTAGCATTGATTTGATTTTTTTTAATAATAGAAAGCAATCCATTAGCTGTTTGATATTCACTAGCAATTTCACTAAATTTAAGATCTATTGCACCAGCAGGACAATCTGAATAATTATAAAATAACCTTATTAAAGATCCACTTTTGGGTGTAACACTAACTGGATTTATTACTTCTTTAGTATTTTTCTCCTTATATAGTTTTTCTTGATTATTCCAATAATAATATTTAATATTTTTAAATTCTTTACTTTGTTTGTCGTAATCATAAGTTGCAAATCCAGGACAAGTTCCCGAAGGAATTTCAATATTAGTTTTATCAGAAACTAAAATATTTGATTCAGTAATATTAACAATTCTATAATCCGGAGTTACTACGTAATTCGCAAACTCCCCACTCGCCTGACTCTGAAACGCATACAATTTAAACAACGGATCATTAATCTGTTTCCAGTCCTGATGATTTAAAACATTTCCTGTACTACTATTATCCATTAATAAATCAGTACTTGATTCCGGAGTTTTATAGAGTTCGAAAGGATGTTCTAATTTAAAAATTCCATGACCTAATTCGTGCGCAGGAGTTTTTGCTAAACCTGATTTAAATACATATCCAAACTGCCCGTTTAGTCGCATGTATCCCTGTTGTCCGGTACTTGAAACTTTATCTGTTACAAAAAGTACGTAGCTGGATTCCGTAGTTTGATACAGACTATTTATACTTTGCTGCTCTGTACTGTAAGTTGACGTTAACGTATTTTTTTCTGTCTGAATTGTATTTCCTGAAATTACTTTGCTGATATCTAAAATAGGCTGCTTGGTGAAATTCACTTTCACCCCTGCTTTATTGTAAATTGCCTGAGTATTTGCAATAACTTCTTCAAGTTTGTTTTGCGATGTAGCGTCTGTGGGTACCAGCGCCACATTTACTTCTTTAGCAGAAATATGAACCAGCATAAAAGTACCAATCACTTTCCATTTATCGCCTTGTTGTATGGTAGCCAATATTTGCTCTTCGGCATAAGTCTGGTTTCCTTTTACAGTAAGCACGAATGTTTTATCATTTCGGGTAGAGGGTACATTTGCTCCATTTTGGGTTTTAAAAACAATCTTTTCGGGTTTTACAATCGTATCGGTAATCGTTACTGTTGCTACAACTGTATCTGTATCCCCATTTAAAACTGCTTTATAGGGCAATGCAGCATCACCTACTTTTTTATATAATTTTTGAAGTGTGGCTGTTGCGTTACTTGGCATTACATCAAAAGCATATTTGCTTCCGTTTCCTGAAAAGACAATCGTAGCTCCTTTGGCAGTAAAAGCCGTCGCCTGACCGCTTTTATCAACGCCATCGGTATTTTCGGGTGTTGGTTTTCCTCCCGGAGCAGGCGCAGCTCCTTCGTTACTTCCGTTTCCTTTGCTGTCTACCGTATATACTTTTCCGCTGCTATCGGTAATTACAGTATCTTTTCCGCCGGGAATTGTTACCTGTTCACCATTTTTACCATTTACAACAATATCGCCATTGGCATTGACAACAATATTTTTTATGTCAAACGGAACCTTTTCTTCGATTTGTCCACCCTGTCCTTCTCCAGTAAAGTCTTCCGTATCGATAACATTTTTCCAGTCCGGATTGTAACTTGTTTCTACTACACCGCTAATCAACTGATAATCTGTATTAATTATGATATTGTTGAATTCAACGGCAATTTTAGTATCAGCCAAATAAGGCACAATGATATAACCTCTTCCTGAATACGGACTATGCTGTTCCTGCAATTCTAAAACCGTAACCGGAAAATCTCCTGCCGTAAAAGTTTCGCTTTGAATTAAATTCGTAAGCGGTTTTTGATTCTGAATATTGATTTTTGGAATAATTCCGCAATTATAAGCCGAAACCCCACCAGATTCAATAGGTGTCGTAAAAGTACTGATTCCTGAATAAGTAAAGGACTGAACGCCATCTGTTACTGGATCACAGCTTGAACCAACTCTAAATTGGTACGTTACACCAGGTTCTAAATTGGTGATTAAACTTTGTGTATTTAAACTATTTGTCGAGAACCATTGTGCATTAGGCACATTCTGCTTTTTATATTGTACCTGATAACGTGTGTGTTCCGGTAATCCCTGCCAGCTTATTTTTACACTTTTATTTCCTTGGGCTTCACTTAACAGAAAAGTTGGTGCAGCGCAGGAACCTGTATATTTAAAGGAATATATTTCGCTATACCCATCATTTTTAAAGACTGCATTTTCTGAAAGTCCCGTTGTCGAAATTGCCCTTATACGCCATGCATAACGCATACCAGGCGTTAAAATTGGCATATTTAAATTATACAACAGCGCTGTTCCAAATAACGTTTCCTCATATAAAATGGGAGACATCTGAAATGCAAATTGCGGATCTAAGCTTGGATCTATAAGCTGTTTTAATTCGAACTTATACGAAATATTGGTTGCGTTTATCTGGCGTGGCGTCCAGGTAAACATAATATTCGGGAATTCGCTTGCCGCTATCTGTTCATTTTTCTGTGGTGTATTTAATAAAGGCGGATCGTTTAAAATCAGGTATAAACTTGCACAGCTTTTTTGTGATATTCTTTGATTGGTAACAAAATCATACATCTCAAAACAAAAACTGTACATGCCTTCCGGTAATCCGTTGGCATATTGTGCTGCTGTAATTCCCTGCAGGTTTTCGAGTCTGAATAAAGCTGCAATATCAGTATTGGTAAGCGTTTGCAATTCTCCTCCGTTGATGAAAATCGGACGCTGTCCTGCCATATAATCACTGCTTTGAATATTGAGTCCGTTACCTTGAATGTATAACTTTAAACGTACTTGTCGCTGCGATATCGAAATGTCAGTAGGATTTATAAGCAACTGCATTTTAGTATCTATACTTGTAGCATAATCAGCTATTTTGACGCTGTACGGACTATTAAAAACAGGTGTTAACTGAACGGGAAATAATTGGGCATATACGCCTGCCGTTCCCGAAAAAGTTACTATAATAAAAAGTATGATATGTTTGAAAAAGTTCTTCATTTCCCTAGTAGATGATAATTTTTTTAACAAGCGTTTGCTGTTCTGTTTCCAATACTAAAATGTACATTCCGGCCTCAAGAGAAGTATTAAAATCAACTTCATACTTTTTCTTTCCCGAATCTTTTTTCTGAATCATGGTATACTGTCCTGTAGACGAAAACAACCTTAGGTTTATAGCGCTGTTGTTCTCTAAATTGACAATAGCCTTAAAGTTTCCATCACTTGGGTTTGGCGTTACAATAAAATCAATAATAAATTTAGAACCGGTAGCTGCATTAGGCAGCGTACTTCGTTTTTCTACAGTAATATTTTTATTAAACGTTGCATAACATTCTCCTTGTGTTTGCTGTAAACCAATAATATAAGTACCAATTTCATCAAACTTTAGTGTTATATATTTTTCTTTTTGTTCTACAATATGTGCTCCGGCAGGTATTACCCATTCTGTGCTTTCTCCCAGAGGGTTACTTGTATTAACCAGAATTACTTCTTCGTCTAAATAGGCCTGAGAACTCAGTAAAAATTCAGCACTAATTATCGCCTGACTTGTTTTTATTACAATTTCATCTTCGGCAATACAACCTAAACCTGACGTTACTTTTACATGATAGGTTCCGGCTTTTGTCAAACTTACTTTTGCCTGATTTGATGTAAACCCATTTGTAGAAGTCCAGCTATATTGTGCCTTGTTATCTGCAATTGTAGCGTCTAAATCTAAAACCTGATCATTACACAGGGTTCTGTCTTTTCCTAAATCAACAACAATTTGATTTGGATTTTTTAGAACAAATTTCTTTTTATAGACACAACAATCCGGACAGGTTATGGTTACCTCATAATTTCCTGCAGCAAGATTACTCACATCTTTTGTAGTTTCTCCCGTATTCCACAAATACGTATACGGTAAATTTCCTCCTGTAACATTTAGCTGTATTGATCCGTCGTTACCTGCATAACAAACAGGATTTTTTATTGTTTCAGTCGCAAATATTCCTTTCGGGTCACCAACAAAAATACTTCCCTGAACAATACATCCTTTTGCATCACTTATGATAACAAAGTAATTGTTTGTTGTAATATTTTCAATTTTTGCAGTTGTTTCACCGTTTGTCCATTCGTATGTATAGGGTGCAGTTCCGCCGGTTACATGAGCTTCTGCCCATCCATCTTCTCCACTGTTACAACTGGCATTGAGTTTTGTAAAAGTCAAATTTAGTTTTGCAGGCTCCGGCATAAAATGCGTAACATCAGTTTCTTTTGTTAAAACATTATTTACATAGGTGCCGAGTTTTATACCATTAGCGTCTTCAATATTTAAAGCATAAGTTCCGTCAGACAGATTTTCTGCCGTTTCATCATGGTCATTCCATATCGTCCAGGAACCGTCTTTTTGCTGTTTTTTCCAGGTATAAAAATAAGGCAGTCCGTTATTTTGATTTGCCTGTAACTGAATTCCTCCTTTAACATGGGCTTTTAAAATTCCATCCTGAGATTCATCTCTTTGATTATCCTGCGGATTAGCATCTGTTTCATTTCCAAATTCATTACTCACATTACAAGAAATAGTTCGAACCACCTCAAATGTAACTTCAAGCGGATCCGGATCATCTAAAGTTGTAACAAAATTTGAAACTGTACAACTTGTTTTATTTGTTGCTGCATTATAATTGGCATCACGAACCGTTAAACTATAGGTTTCCTCAGGAAGTCCGTTTAAAGAAATTGTGTAAATACCATTATTAAAATTTGTGGCTGTTGTAGTTTGCACTATTCCTTTACTGTTTTTCCACTCAAACCAATAGGAGTTATCAGGAAAAATAGTTCCACCGGAAACTTCTACAACAATTTTTCCGTTAGTCGCTTTGTAAAAACCAGGATTCAAAACTTCTGTATATTTTATAGCCAGAGGAGCTGCGGGTTGTATAATCGTAACACTTTCTTGTGTAGTACATCCTTTGGCATCGGTAATAAATACCCAATATTCTCCGGCGGTTAAAACTGTATTGGTATCAATTTCTACTTCATTAGACCATTTATAGTCATAAGGAGGTGTTCCGCCTACTACATTTGCGGTCGCCCAGCCATCATTTCCTCCATTACAAAAAACATTACCATGCGTAATTGTCACAACTAATTTTGAAGGCTCCTGCATGAATTGGGTAATGTCAATTTCCTGTGTAAGCTGGTTATTAACATACGTTCCAAGTACAATTCCGTTTCTGTCTTTTACATTCAATGCATAATTTCCATGAGAAAGATTCGAAGCTGTTTCTCCTGTAATATGAGATAAAGCAGACCATGTACCATCGGCTTGCTGCTTTTTCCAATAAAAATAATAAGGTAATCCATTGTTTGCAGAAGATGCTAATGGAGCTCCTCCTGTTACATGAGCTTTTAAAATACCGTCTTGTGATTCGTCTCGCTGACCATCATTTGGAGTTGTATCTGTATCATTTCCGAATTCATTGCTTGTATTACAAGAAATAGTACGGACGATTTCAAAAACAACTTTTAAAGGATCCGGTTCCGTCAATGCCACTTTCGATTCTAATACCGAACAATTACTAATTTGATTGGTTGCTTCGTTATAATTTTTGTCTTTAATCGTTAAAAAATAATCATCGGCAGGAACCCCGTTCAACGTAATAGTATAAATTCCATTTTCTAATCCAGCAGTTGTAGTTTGAACGACTCCTGTTGCATTTTTCCAAACATAATTATATGATTTATCAACATTTGGTGTTCCACCTGTTATTTTAGCCACAATTCTTCCGTTTGTTGCACCGGAAAAAGTAGGCGTAAAAATCTCTTCATATTCAATTGCTACAGGCAATAGCGGTTCAGTAATTACGATATCTGCTTTTGTAAAACATCCATTTTTATCCGTAACTTCAACGGTATAGGTACCCGCAATTAATTGCGAAATTTTATTTTCATCTATAATACCACTGCCTGTATTGTACCATTTATATTTATAAGATCCGGCACCTCCTGTAACAGTAGCGGTAGCCCAGCCATTATTGCCCTCGTGACAGGAAACATTTCCGGAGGTAAATGACAAAGTAAGTTTAGTTGGTTCTACAATATTTTTTGTTGTTGGTATTGCGGTTACTAAATCTGTAGTATTATAAGTTCCCTGTACTATTCCGTTTGCATCTATAACATTTAATGAATAATTTCCTTGTGAAAGACTCTCGGCAGTATCTGTTTTAAACTCTGTTAATTCTTCCCACAAGTTTGTTACAGTATTATATTTTGACCAAATATATTTATATGGTAAACCATTGTTTGCTGATCCGGTAAATTTAATACCGCCGCTTACTGTTGCTTTTAAAATTCCGTCTGAGAATTTAACTTCATCAGTTTCCAAATTCTCTGTATTACAAGAAATAGATTGTGTTTCTGTCAATACAATTTCAATTTTATCAGGCTCAGTTAATGTTTGAGATGATTCGATAATAGAACAACCTGCTTTATTTACTGCATTGTTGTAATTTTTGTCTTTTACAGTTAATTTGTATTCTCCTTTTGAAACATTTTCTAATGTAATATAATATGTTTTATCAACAGAATTATACTGAGCAGTTGTTGGTAGAGTAACTCCGCTACTATTCTTCCATTCATATTCATACGATTTATCATCCTTAATCGTACCTCCGCTTATCGCAGCAACAATTTTTCCATTTGAAGCTCCAAAAAAAATAGGGTCTTTTTTGAATGTATAATTTAGCGTTAAAGGCAATTGCGGTTGTGATATCGTTTTTTCAAGTATTATCTCGTCACCTAATTGAATCTTTCCATTTACTACTGTTTGGGTTTTAGCAATACAGCCCTTCATGTCTTTTACTTTCACTTTATATGTACCAAGTGGCAGACCAGTAATTGTGTAAGGTTTATTATTGGGGAAAGGAATCCATGTAGACCCATTATTTAATGAATAGTAATCATTTCCTAATGGAGTACGAGTTCCTCCGGCTGCGTTAATCGTTATAGTACCGTCCTGACCTCCGTTGCATTGTATATCTGTACTTGCCAATGTGAATGCTAAAGGTGGAGGTGATGCAATTGTAAAAGTTTTAAGATCAAATAAATCTGCGTCAACAGAAGTATTTAATCCATCTTTAAATCCTATTAGCTGTAAAGTATAAGTACCTGCACGCAAACCGGAAATACTAAAAGTCTTGTCTGTACCAATTGCCAGCACGCCATTATAATCAGAAGGAGTATTTGTGTCAACATCCAGAAGTGTATAACTTAACTGTTCTCCATTCAGTAAAGATCTATTGAAAAAAAGCTTAACAGAACCATCTTCAGTATCTGTACATGTAGGCTGAACGGCTGTAAAAGAATCAACTTTTGGAGCAGACAAACGAATTGAATAAATCCCTACACCACTTAAACCTGGTGTTGCAGTACAAGGTTTTATTCTAAAATAAATATCTTTTCCAATATTTAAGCCTGCATTTGCACCTAAAATATCAACTGCATCTACACTAATACTTGGCGAGTTATTATATTGTGGTAAATCTAACCATTGAGTCGCTGTCGCGTTGGGAGTTAAGGTATATTGCCATTTATAATATTGTGCATCGTAACCCGACGAAGCAGTTATCGTTTTTTTTGTATGAGTTGGTAAAATATTATCTGTTGGCGGTGTTACATTTATTTTAGCTTCAATAGAATAATTAAATGTAATGTTTGTCATTCTTGGTGAATAACCTTGATTGAAAGACCCAGTAGGACAATAAGTATCTACATTAGCATATTTAGAACTATTGGCATCAGTACCTGATCTAAAATTAACAAAAGCAAAACATTCTATCGAAATAGGTTTAGAAGCACTATATAGATCCGGCAGATTTTTGTTGTTTTCATTCTCACCTTCATTATCAATATCTCTGGCATAAGCATTAGCGCTTGTTCCGTTTTGATAGTGAACAGTTACTCTGATATTTGAGCTGGTCCTATTTTTAACACCTTCATTTATCCTGTAAGTAAGATTACTGATTTTTATAGTATAATTTACCTGTGCAAAACCAAATCCCGAAACCAATAAAATAATCAATAAGTAAAACTTCTTCATAGGCTTAATATACAACTGTTAAAACTTCTTCTTTTGCCGGACTGTTACTCTGTAAACTTGGAATCAAATGATATTCATATTCCATGTTTATTTTTAAATTTTTATCTTCTAAAGTAAAAACATCACCATTTATTTCTTTCCATAAAGTTGGCGGTGTTCCTTTTAAATTTTTATAAATACTCATACTTAAAACCTTGTCCTTGGTTTTATTATAATCCCAAGTCAGGGTTATTTTTTTATTTTCCCGATCAGGCAGACCTTGTAAAAACGTAATTATTTTCACGGGTGTAAAATCCATAACCTGAACTGTTACCACAGAATGATCGAATGACGACCAGAGGTTACTTTTATCCTTAGCCAGAATAGCATATTGATATGTTTTTTTGTTCTCTACCCTGTCATCTGTAAATTCCTGAATAGTATCATTTATTTGTTTAATCTCCAGCCATTTCTCCTGTCCTTTTTCTCTCCTTCTTAAACTATATCCTACTACATCTTCACTATAACTGCGAATCCATTTTAAATGAACTTTACCGTCTTTATTATCATAATCTTTAAAAATTGGTGCGGCCGGCGGAATTTTATCCGGTTTATCTAATACCAAAACATCAGATGGATCTGAAATATTAAAGCGCATATCTTCTGCAGCAATTCTATAATATACCTTGCTGTTTGTCATTTTCAGGCTCACACTGTCCTTATAATTTGTGCCAACAAAAGATTTATGATAAATATCGACAAACTCTTCACCGGTATTATTGGCTTTTAAAATACGATATCCACGTAAATCTTTTTCCTGATTTGGTTTCCATTTCAATCGTACCACTCCAAGACTATCAATTACACCTTCAAGACCAATTGGTTTTGCCGGTGGTATAGAATCTACAGGCTGAACCAGCATACTCTGAGATGTTAATCGCTGGTTATTTTTACCAATAACAGATATGGTAAAATAATTGGACGGATATAAATTTTCCTTAAAATTTAGTTTTCTCTCAGAAGGAGGAATAATTTTAGAAACCACTTTATACGGACCTTTATCATTATCTGCTAAATTAATTTCATAACCCTGAATAAAACCTTCTGATGCTGCAGGATATTCCCATTCCAGATTAACTTCGTTCGAATTTATAATCTTATAATCGATTATTCTTGCCGGAGTAACCACGGCAGCAATTCCTGTTGCAGTGATAGGTTTTGTCAGTTCTCCTTTTTCTCCAAACGAGGTTATACCATATAATCGGTAATGGTATATTTTATCGTTTACGCTGAGCGTATCTACATAATACATGGTTTTAGACGGATGATCTTCTTTATCATTTAAGTTTACCAAAGGTGTATTGGCTATTGGACTAAAGTTGATACCATCAGAAGATTTCTCTACCATAAATGATGTATAAATTCTTTTGAAGGTTTCGTAATCCCAGGAAAGCAGTATTTTTTTATCATCAGGTACTGCAATAAAATCCGTTGGCGCAGGCAGAACACTATAGTCTTTCAAACCAATCATATAAGAGGATTCTTTAACTTGTGGACTTTCAAAAACCTTTACCTGATAAGCATATACTTCATTTTTTTTGACATCTGAATCTACAAATCCCCAACCTGCTTTTACCGCAGAAGAAAAACTCATATCGGCAGCATAAAGTGCAAATGTATAACGCTGATCGAGTTCGTCAGCCATGTTGATTATGGTAGATATATCGCCCTCTTTCGCTCCTGAAACTTCAAAACTATCACCATAGATCGATTGCGCAATAATTGCAGCATTACTGTCTTTTTGTACCAAATCAATCCAGGAATCCAAAGGTTCAGGAATTAATGGCTTGGGTGTAAGGATAATTTTTTCTGGTTTAGATACGATATTTCCATCTCGTAATACTGTAGTTCTGGTAATTACAAATCCTTTCTTATTTGCTTTTTGCCATTCACTTGGAGAATTAACAGCCCATCTAATCAAAATTTTATCTTTTTGAGCCCTCGCATTAACCATGACAGTCGCCTTTTTAGTTTGCGAAAATCCCAGCAAAACAAACAATAGAAAGATAGAAAGAAGTTTAATTTTTAACATTCCTTTATGTAATTATTTCCGTATTAAAAAAAACAAAAGTAATTTTTTAAAATGAACTGACAACTAATATTTTTTTAGAAATAACAATTAAAAAACAGTTATGAAATCAGCTTAAAAAATATGTCCTTTTGAATATAAAAAAACCAAATACTTTAATTATTTTAGAATTATAGTATTTGGCTTTTCTTATTTTTTATTGAATTTACTAGTAAACAAATTGTGTAGTTTCAGTTGAAACTGAATTACCTTTTGGAAAGGTTGCTACTTCTTCTGTTGGATAGTTGTTAACATCATATTTATAAGTATATGTTGTTATACTTGTATGAATATTATCTCCAGATCCTGAAGTAGTAGTTTCTTTGATTAAATTATTAACGGAGGCAACATTCAGTAACAGATTAAATCCTAGAATATTTTTAAACGGATGGTTTTTATTATCATATTCATATATTTCTAATCTTTCAGAACCAGGCTCAGAAATTTCACGCTTTATCAAATTGCCATCCTTAAATGTTAATTTTCCACTAGCTCCATTTTTCTCTTCAATACCGGTTGAACTATTGCCCTTTAATCTGTCATAAGACACAATTCCGTCTGTGCCATGAGTATATTGGGTTTTATAATAATCAACACTTTCATTGTTCTTTTCAATAAGACTAGTTAATTTTCCGCTAGTATAAGCATATTCTGTAATGTATTCAAGTTTACCATTTTTGTCGAATTCTTCTTCTTTTGTTATTTGATCCCCTAAATAAGTATATTTTATTACATAATCTTCTCCTGTCATGCTTACAATTTTATTTCCATTATATACATTTTCCTCTAAAGAAGAAGTTCCATCACTTTCAATAAAAGTTGTGTTTTTTAATAAAATTGGAGAAACCGAAACAGGTGGATCATTATTATCATCCTTTGAACAAGAAGTAAACGTCACTAAAACAGCACTTAATAAACATAGTAATTTTTTCATTGCTTTTAATTTTAAAGTTATTCTTACAAAGAATGCCATTAATAATTTCAAATTCTTCCCCAATAAGCCACGATAGTATCAGAATAGGACATTATTAGTGTGACTTTAACAATTAAAAAAAAAGCAAAAAAAAACCGCTAAGAAAATCTTAGCGGTTTTTAGTTATTATTCTAAAACGAGACCTATTTGTCCGTCATCATCTAATTCAGTTTCGACAGGATCATCATCTGAAATCTCCGGAACTTCCGGAACTTCCTCAACAGGTTCTTCATAAGGTAGTGGCTCTAAAAGATTAACCTGTTTTAACTTTTCAGTCGTTAATTGATTTCCTAAAGCTTTAAAACCTTTTACGGCTATAAAGTCTTCAACATCTATATGCAAATCTTCTTTTTGAACGCCTTTTACTTTTGCAAAAACCAATTGCGCCAACGGACGATAATCTGTTGATACAATCTCTAATTGCGAATTTGGATGTTCTGTAATAAAGCTTTCTTCTTTATTTTCGGTTTCAACCAAAAAGCGTTTTAAATAATAACGCTCTTTTTCTCCATCATAATAAATGGCCGAAATTGGTTTTTTAGGTTTCCATTTTTCCAAAACAATCATATCTTCATCAAAATGAGTCGATAATTCAGGAATTATAACTTTTAGTTTTCCGGATTGATTAATAATTAAGATTTTATCACTTGGTTTAAATTCTCCTAATAATTCACCTCTTGCATCAACATTTAAACGTTTAACAGTATCATCAAACCAAACTTTTCTTGGTAGTAAAGTCGAAATTCCTTTTTCTTTTAATTCGATTTTTTTAATTGGATATTTCGTTACCAAATTTCCTTTTGATGCACGCCCTTTAATCGCTAAATTGGCAAAATCAATATCAAATTTCAGTTTCTTGATCGTTCCAACCTGACGCAATAAAATTGTAATTACCTCTGCTTCTCCATTTGGATTATGTGAAAAATAAACCACTTGCGAACCAGCAGTTTCATTCGTTAAATCATAAGGTTTATCACGCGTAACTCCCGAAACATTGAAGCGCTTGATATAAGACGGACCTGATTTTCCGTCACGATAAATCATATTGTAAATTGTACGTTTATCGCTCTTATCAAAAATGGCAATGTGAATAATGTCTTTTCCAACAAATGTTTTGGCATCTACTTTTGTCACCAGCATTTTTCCGTCTCGTAAAAACACAATAACATCGTCGATATCAGAGCAATCAGTAACGTATTCGTCTTTTTTAAGAGAAGTTCCAACAAAACCTTCTTCACGATTTACGTATAATTTTGTATTTCTTAAAACTACTTTTGTCGCCTCAACATTATCAAAAACACGAAGTTCTGTCTGACGTTCACGTCCTTTTCCGTATTTCTCTTTTAATTTCGTAAAATAAGCAATGGCAAAATCCGTTAAATGCTCCAGATTATGCTGTACTTCTTTCATTTCATCTTCTAACTTAGCGATAAAATCATCAGCCTTATCAGAGTCAAAACGGGTAATACGAATCATCGGAATTTGAGTCAGTCTTTGCAAATCCTCATCGTTGATTTCTCTGACAAATGATTTTTTGAAAGGCTCAAATCGGTCATATAAATATTTATAAAGAGATTCTCTGTCTGAATATAATTTGAACTCAATGTACATTTCTTCACGAATGAAGATTTTCTCTAAAGTAGAGAAATGCCATTTATTTTTTAATTCTTCCAGTTGAATTTCTAATTCCTGTTTAAGCAAATCAACCGTTCTGTGCGTCGAAATTTTCAACATTTCAGAAACACCAATAAACAATGGTTTATTATCTTCAATAACGCAGCCTAAAGGTGCTACAGAAGTTTCGCAGGCCGTGAAAGCAAATAAAGCATCAATCGTTTTATCCGGAGAAACACCCGGGAAAAGATGAATTAAAATTTCAACATCGGCCGCTGTATTATCTTCAATCTTTTTGATTTTGATTTTACCTTTATCATTGGCTTTCAAAATACTATCAATCAAAGTCGTGGTATTGGTCGAAAACGGAATTTGCGTAATCACCAACGTATTTTTGTCTAATTGCGCAATTTTAGCACGAACACGCACACGTCCGCCACGAAGTCCGTCATTATAGTTCGACACATCGGCAATACCCTGCGTCATGAAATCAGGATATAATGTAAAGGCTTTTCCTTTTAAAATTTTGATCGAAGCATCAATTAACTCATTAAAGTTATGAGGCAAAACTTTAGTCGAAAGACCAACCGCAATACCTTCTGCCCCTTGCGCCAAAAGCAAAGGAAACTTTACCGGAAGATTGTTTGGTTCTGCACGACGACCATCATACGAAACACCCCAATCGGTAATTTTTGGAGAATACAAAACCTCCAAAGCAAATTTTGATAAACGTGCTTCAATATAACGAGAAGCCGCAGCTCCATCGCCCGTTAAAATATTTCCCCAGTTTCCCTGACAATCAATCAATAAATCTTTTTGACCAATTTGTACCATAGCATCACCAATACTCGCATCTCCGTGTGGGTGATACTGCATGGTGTGCCCAACAACATTGGCAACTTTATTATAACGACCGTCATCTAACTCTTTTAAAGAGTGCATAATACGACGCTGAACCGGTTTAAAACCATCTTCAATAGCCGGAACTGCACGTTCTAAAATTACATACGAAGCATAATCTAAGAACCAGTCTTTGTACATTCCCGTTACTTTCGTAATCGTGTCCTGACCATCTTCTTCAGTATTCTCGTAAAAATGCTGCCCTTCAAAATGTTTAGCATCTACATCAATAATTTCATCCTCTCCTTCATGATTTTCATCAAGTTGGTTTTCATCAGAATTATTTTCTTCGTTGTCTGGAATTATGTTATCGTCTTCTTCGTCTTTCATATATTTTGTTCAGTATAACTACTAAATTTCTTCTAAACTTCTTCTTCAATTGCATCCAGCTCCACCTTCAAATTCTTGATAATAAACTCTTGTCTGTCAGGCGTATTTTTTCCCATATAAAAAGACAATAATTGCTCGATTGAAGTGTTTTTGTCCATCATAATTGGGTCAAGTCGGATCGTTTCTCCAATAAAATTCTTAAACTCATCCGGAGAAATCTCTCCCAAACCTTTAAATCGGGTGATTTCCGGTTTTGGTTTTAGTTTTTCGATCGCATCTCTTCTTTCTTCTTCTGAATAACAATAGATGGTTTCTTTTTTATTTCGAACCCTAAAAAGTGGTGTCTGCAAAATGTATAAATGCCCTTCTTTTATTAATTCAGGAAAAAATTGCAAAAAGAAAGTAATCAGTAACAAACGAATGTGCATTCCGTCGACATCGGCATCGGTTGCGATTACGATGTTGTTGTAACGCAATTTTTCAAGCCCGTCTTCAATATCTAAAGCAGCTTGCAATAAATTGAATTCTTCATTTTCATACACGATTTTCTTCGTCATTCCGTATGAATTTAAAGGCTTACCACGCAAACTAAAAACCGCCTGCGTATTTACATCACGAGATTTTGTGATCGATCCGGAAGCCGAATCTCCCTCGGTAATAAAAAGCGTACTTTCTAAGTTTCTTGGGTTTTTTGTATCCGGAAGATGCGCACGGCAATCTCTCAGTTTTTTATTGTGAAGATTGGCTTTTTTAGCACGATCTGTCGCTAGTTTTCTAATTCCTGACAACTCTTTTCGTTCCCGTTCTGCCTGCAAAATTTTACGCAATAATGCATCTGCAGTTGGCGGATTTTTATGTAAATAATTGTCTAATTTGTTCTTTACAAAGTCATTTACAAAAGTACGAACTGAAACCGCAGGCGTTCCATCATCAGAACCCATATCTGTAGAACCTAATTTTGTTTTGGTCTGAGACTCAAAAACAGGCTCCATTACTTTAATACTAATTGCACTTACAATCGATTTTCGAACATCGGAAGCTTCAAAGTTTTTATTGTAAAACTCACGAATCGTTTTTACAATTGCTTCCCTGTAAGCCGCTAAGTGCGTTCCTCCTTGTGTGGTGTTTTGCCCGTTTACAAAAGAGTGATATTCTTCGCTATATTGTGTTTTACTATGCGTTAAGGCGATTTCAATATCATGATCTTTCAAATGAATGATTGGATATTCTAAATCATCTTCGCTAATTGTTTCTTCTAATAAATCTCTAAGACCATTTTCTGAAATATATTTTTCGCCATTAAAAATAATCGTTAAACCATTGTTTAAGTAACAATAGTTTTTGACCATTTTTATCACATATTCCATACGGAATTTATAGTTTTTGAAGATAGTTTCATCTGGCGTAAAAGTTACTTTTGTTCCTTTACGTTTTGTTGTTTCCACTATATCTTCTTCTAAAACTAAATTTCCTCCTGAAAATTCTGCCGCTTTTTGTTTTTCATCACGAACAGATTCTACTCTAAAATAATTCGAAAGCGCATTTACAGCTTTTGTTCCAACACCGTTCAAACCAACTGATTTCTGGAAAGCTTTAGAATCGTACTTTCCTCCGGTGTTCATTTTAGAAACGACATCGACTACTTTTCCTAACGGAATTCCACGTCCGTAATCACGAACCGAAACCGTTTTATCTTTAATTGTTACTTCAATAGTTTTTCCTGAGCCCATTACAAACTCATCGATACAGTTATCTAAAACCTCCTTTAAAAGAATGTAAATACCATCATCCGGCGAAGATCCATCACCCAATTTTCCGATATACATTCCCGGACGCATACGAATATGTTCTTTCCAATCGAGTGATCGGATATTATCTTCGTTATATTGATTTTGCTCTAGCATAAATGAATTGGATTTTCGGCTAATGTACCATTTCTAGGTAAAAAATAAAAGCGTATTTATTTTTTGTTACGAATAATAACAGCTTTGAATTCTATTTAAATTGATTTTAAAAAAATACAAGCTTTAAAATTAGAAAAAATCAGTTCTAAAACAAAAAAATACTATTTGATTCCCAGTACTTCTTTTGCCAAAGCAATCATTTCGGGTGTTCCCGTATTTTTATTTTTTTCATCAGAAAGTTTCACAACACCTTGCCAGTGCGTATTATCCGGTTTTGTATCGGTTAATTTTATAACCATATTCATCGAAGGCAAACCAACATCATTGGTGAAATTGGTTCCAATACCAAATGACATTTTGATTTTGTCTCTACAGAAATCAGCAATCGTTTTTACTTTATCAAAATTAAGTGAATCCGAAAAAACAATAGCTTTCGATCTTGGGTCAATTCCCATTTTTGTGTAATGTGCAATTACTTTTTTAGCAAATTCAACGGGATCGCCGCTGTCATGTCGCACTCCGTCGAAAAGTTTAGAATATTTTTTATCAAACTGATTAAAAAATATTTCTGTTGTATAAGTATCCGTTAAAGCAATCCCGAGGTCACCTCCATAAACCTGCGTCCAATGTTCGAGACTTATCGAATTGGCCATTTTAAAACCATATTGTGCCGCATGAAACATAAACCATTCGTGTGCATGGGTTCCTAAAGGACGTTTGTTATTTAACATTGCAAAGTGAACATTGCTTGTGCCAATAAAACTTTCTGAACCAAAAGTGCGTAACGTTTCGTTAACCAAAACATGAACATCGTAAGAATGGCGTCGTCTTGTACCAAATTCCAAAACCGAAACACCTAATTTATTATAACTGTCAATTTTATTTTTAGTAAGCGTTTTTATAGCCTCATCATTAAGTCGGATTAAATGATTTGCTTTATAAAAAAGTTCCGAGATTAAAGCCATTAAAGGTACTTCCCATAAAATAGTGCGGTACCAGAAACCTTCTACCGTAACTTTTATTTCAGATCCTTCCTGAGTAATTTTAACTTCGGATGGGTCATAAATGTATCCTTGCAGAAAATCGAAATAAGTAGGATCTAGATAAGGACAATGATGTGAAAGATAGTGCTTTTCTTCTTTTGTTAGCCGTAAATCTGCCATTGCATCGACTGATTTTCGAAGTAAATCTGCAAAACCGGGCGGAAAAACATGTTTACCACGATTTATAAATCCATAGCGCACTTTTGCCTTCGGAAAAAGCCTGATTACGGCATGCTGCATCGTAAATTTATAGAAATCATTATCTAAAATTGATTTCAAAAAAGTTGTTTCCATAACACAAGTTGCTATATTTTTTTTCAAATTCGTAACTGCTAATATACGGCAATTCGATAAAAGAAGAAAATGATATAAATCAACTTTGTAAAATAATTCTTATTTTGAAACTACTTTAAATGATGCGATGCTATTTGTATCTACAAAAAAAGTAATGTACTCACCGATTGTATTATCAAAAGTCAGCTGAAATTCTAAACCGCCTTTTCTTTCTTTTCCATTCGTAACTTTAACGGGCTGATTTCTTTTATTTAAATAATAAAACTGATCTGATTTTGAAATATTTTTGATTTCAAAAGTGATTTTTTCTCCATTTCGGGCTTCAATTATTCCCGACTCCGGAGATTTAATTTTATAATCACCCTCGATTGTTTTATTGTAAATCAACGGACCGTTTAAGAAATCTTCCTTACTTAATCTGTCTCCTAAATAACTCTCAGAATCAGGAAAATGTTTGGCAAAAAAGTAATCGGGATCGGTATCAAAATAAACAGACGTAAAGTCATTTGCCATTCGTCCTTTACTGCTGTCATAATAACCCTGACCCCAGGTAACGTCAATTAATCGCCACTTTTTATCAATCAAAACCATATTCCAGGCATGATTTGAAGTGGTGTTTTTTCGCCCAATATCAACTAATCTGGTTTTAGAATCTCCACGGATAATTTCACATTTAATGCCAACTAATGAAGCAATATTTTGGTATAAAAGTGTAAAACCCTCGCAAACTGCTTTCTTTGAATTAAATGCTTTATCAATCATTTTATCATTCAGCGCCTGAATTTTTCTTTGCTTTTCGGCTTCGGTACGATAACTAAAACCCTGCGTTTGCGGTGGATTCAAAAATGCGGCATAATCATATTTTACATTAAAAGCAATCCAGCTGTAAATAGCGCGCGCTTTGTCATAATCAGAATTAAAATCCTTTTCGATTCTTTCTGCCAATTTTTCTGTTGAACTAAAGCTTTTTGGGTATTTTAAAACGATATTATCAACTGCATTATATTTTTGTGCAAATGAAGAATACAGGAAAACAATATGTATAAGGAGTATAAAAACAATCTTTTTTGTAGTCATAAAATTAGAAACATTCTTTTATAATATCTTTTAGTTCTTTGTCTAATTCGGCATTCGAAATTTGATTTTTCTCTAAATCAAAATTAGCATTAAAAGCAGGTAACGAAAAAGTAGCCTTAATGTCAGCGCCATATCTTGGTAAAGCATTGCGTGCAATTTCTAAAACCGAAGCGCCGCCTCTTGTACCTGGCGAAGTTGCCATTAATAACATTGGTTTTTGCTGAAAAACTTCCTTAGTAATTCGGGAACACCAATCGAATATATTTTTAAATGCTGTTGAATAGTTATTATTATTTTCTGCCAAGGAAACCACTAAAATATCTGCACTTGCCAGTTTAGCGAGAAACGCTTTTGCTTTTTCATGCTGACCAATTTCTTTCTCAATATCAACACTAAACAAAGGCATTGCGAAATCATTTAAATCTAAAACTTCAACTTCTCCATTTTCAATTAAACCTGCTGCGTAAGTTGCCAGATGCTTATTGATCGATTTTTTACTGTTACTTCCTCCAAAGGCTATAATTTTCATGTTTTTTGTTCTTTTAGTAATTTCTCTGCTACCGGTTTATTAGGTTTGTCGATTTCATAAATCTCTTTTTGTATTTCGACCGAGTATTCATTTGGATAAATTTTACCGCCGTATGATTTTGCATATACTTTGGTAAATTCTGCTCCAAAATACAGAATTATTGCCGAATAATAGACCCAAACCAAAATTATTATTACGGAACCTGCTGCACCATAAACTGACGCAACTGTAGAACTTCCTAAATAAAAACCGATTGCAAATTTACCAATCATAAATAATATGGCAGTTACTGTTGATCCTATAAAAGCATCTTTCCATCTTATTTTTCCATCCGGTAAAGTCCTGAAAATAATAGCAAAAAGCAATGTAATACTCGCCAAAACAATAACTATATTAACGACATAAAACAAATAAACGGTACTTTCGGGAAAATATACTTTTAAACGTGCACTCACTAAATCTAATGTGGTACTTATAAAAAGACTGACCAGCATTAAAAAACCTACCGAAGCAATCATTGAGAATGACATTAACCGATTTTGAATGAATTTCTTAATTCCTTTATCCGGTTTGGCTCGTAAACCCCATATAAAATTAATAGAACTTTGTATTTCTGCAAACACTCCAGATGCTCCAATTAACAACATCGCGATTCCAAATATAGTAGCAAAAACATTATCTCCTGATAATTGTACATTTTTTATAGCTTCCTGAATTTGAATTGCGGCGCCATTTCCTACCAAACCATTAATTTGTCCATATAATTGTCCCGTTACAGCATCTTCGCCAAAAAAGAAACCACAAATTGTAATGATAATAATTAATAAAGGCGGTAACGCAAATATGGTATAATACGCCAATGCTGCACTAAGTTTAATGGCATTATCATCGTTAAATTCTAAAAAGGTATTCTTTAATAGAAACCAGGTCTTGGAGAATATATTCTTAATTTTCATTTGCTGATTTTTTTTGGATATTCTCTCAAATTTAGACAATAATTGAAGATTTTAATTGTTGCTTTTTTGGCAAATTTTACATTTTTACCATGTAATTCTTATTTTATGTGGTCACTACAGGACATTTTACATGATTTTTCATTTTTTTTCTACCAACATTTCTACCAACATTTAGCTCCTAACGGAGCATAACA
Source organism: Flavobacterium sp. N1736 (assembly GCF_025947065.1). NCBI lineage: Bacteria > Pseudomonadati > Bacteroidota > Flavobacteriia > Flavobacteriales > Flavobacteriaceae > Flavobacterium > Flavobacterium sp. N1736. The sequence continues at coordinate 493,205 of NZ_CP109994.1, read as the reverse complement.
TTAGGATATATCTCGTAGAGATTACATATTGGTAGAAATAATATCACCCACTATATTTTGTCCCGTAGGGACTACACATCATCACACAGGAATTCATTTCCTATTTATAATGACAAAAAATCCCTTTATCATAAACCGTCCATAAACTGGCTTTTTGGTTGGCGACTTTTAACGCACAATTTGCCCAGGTATTACAGGTATAAAAAAGACTATAACTTCCTTTTGCTTCATAAAAAGCATCCTTTTTTCCGTAGCTATGACCTTCAATCCATTGTGGATGAATTGGATTACTGAAACTTTCTGAAATATACGTGACTAATTTTTGATAGTTTTCTTTCGAAATTAAAATACGCTTGCAATCATCGCCTTCTTTTAATTGTTTGAAAAATGTAGTATGCATGGCCGACGAACTTACACCAAATGCCGCTTTTAAAGCCGTACTTGCTTTCAAATCCGACCATTCTGGTGTATCGAGGTAAAAACCTTTATCGCCCCAGCCGAATGCGATAAAATTCATCAGAGAATCTTTTGATTGTGTCTGACTAAACTGAATTTCTTGTCGCCAGTCTTTAACTTCATTAACAACAGGAACGACAATATCTGTATGAACACCGTTTGAAAGGATATAAATAGGTATTGCGTCTTGTTCTTCGACTTTTGCAACATCACTGTTTACAGTGATTTTAGAAATTAGATAAACTACAATTATATATAAAATAAGGAAAGTAACGATTCCCAGAATTGTCCAGCCTAGAAATTTAAAGGTTCTTTTTAGCATTTTGGTTGGTTGTTTTAGGTTAATGAAATGGTCTTTTTTTTGTAACCAATTTTTGAGCCAAAAAAATGATGGTACGCAGATTATACGGATTCGCTAAAGCGAAAGCGTGTATTTACACGGATTTTTTTTATGTTTATTTTTTTGTGGATACTTATTCTCATTTTTTTTGTCATTTCGACCGAAGGGAGAAATCACACGCGGAACTCGACAAAGATTGGCGACTTCAGGAACGGAGCCTCTAGTGAGATTTCTCCCTTCGCTCGAAATAACAAACTATACGTAAAGAATAATTACATTTTTTTTAGCATAAAAAAACTGCTGAATTTCTCCAGCAGTTTTCTCTATCTTCTTTATTCTTTATTCTTTATTCTATTTTCTAAGAATTAAACGTTAAAACGGAAATGCATTACATCACCATCTTTTACAATATATTCTTTTCCTTCCACTTTAAATTTTCCTGCTTCTTTTGCTTTTGCTTCTGAACCGTATTGAACGTAATCTTCATATGAAATAACTTCGGCACGAATAAATCCTTTTTCAAAATCAGTATGGATAACTCCGGCTGCTTGCGGCGCAGTAGCTCCAATGTTGATTGTCCAGGCACGAACTTCTTTTACACCAGCGGTAAAGTACGTTTGTTGTTTCAATAATTTGTAAGCTGCACGAATTAAAACTGATGCTCCCGGCTCTGTTAATCCCATATCTTCAAGGAAAACCTGACGCTCTTCGTAGCTTTCTAATTCTGTAATATCAGCCTCTGCTCCTACTGAAAGGATAATAACTTCAGCATCTTCGTCTTTTACTAATTCACGAACCTGATCTACATATTTGTTTCCGTTTACGGCTGAATTTTCATCAACATTACAAACATATAATACAGGTTTTGCAGTAATCAACTGAAAAGATTCCATTAAAACTTCTTCGTCATTACCTTGAGGTATAATCGTACGAGCCGATTTTGCCTGTAATAAAGACTCTCTAATTCTGTCTAAAAGTCCTTTTTCAGTCTGCGCTTCTTTATTTCCGGTTTTAGCGGCACGATTTACTTTTTCCAAACGTTTTTCAACAGTTTCTAAATCTTTTAATTGAAGTTCAATATCAATTGTTTCTTTATCACGAATTGGGTTTACATTTCCGTCAACGTGTACAATATTATCATTATCAAAACAACGCAAAACGTGAATAATAGCATTACACTCTCTGATGTTTCCCAAAAACTGATTTCCAAGTCCTTCACCTTTACTTGCTCCTTTTACCAAACCTGCAATATCAACAATATCTACAGTTGCCATTTGCACGCGTTCTGGTTTTACCAATTCTTCTAATTTATTGATTCTTGGATCCGGAACGTTTACAACACCAATATTAGGTTCGATTGTACAAAACGGAAAATTCGCACTTTGCGCTTTTGCATTAGATAAACAATTAAATAATGTTGATTTTCCAACATTTGGTAATCCTACAATTCCTGCTTTCATATGTAGATAATATTTGTTTTTTTACTTTATTTCTTGCTTTCAGACGCTATCATTACTGGTTATAGTTCAAATATTTAGCTTCTGATTTGACCGTTTTTTCTTCTTTTTATTTTTTTGACAAAATGATAGATTTTCGCCCTAAAATTTTGCAAATATAAGATTTAATACCGCTTAACTGTACAAAAAATGACGATATATGTTTTTTTACTACTTTTCTTAAAAAAAATAAAACTTTTTTGTAATATTTTGTTAAATAACGCTATTTTTATCACAATATTTAACAAACCAACATACAAATTTTAACCAAAATTAGAGTAAACATGAAAAAAATTGCAATTTTATTTTTTCTATTTAACACCGTCGTCATTTTTGCACAACAGCAAGTAACAGGTGTAGTAAAAGACAATACAGGCACTCCTTTGCCTGGCGTAAACATTGTTGAAAAGGGTACTAATAACGGTGTTTCTACCGATATTGACGGGTCGTATAAAATTACAGTTAAAGAAGGCGCTTCATTAATTTTTACTTATGTGGGCTACAACAGCGTAACCAGGCTGGCAAATGCTCCTACAATTGACGTTTCTTTATCTGAAGAAGGAGGACAAAATCTTGATGAAGTAGTTGTTACCGGTTCGAGAACAGCCGCCAGAAGTAATACAACGAGTGCTTTGCCTATCGATGTATTATCATCCAAGGATTTAACATCTACAGGGCAGGCTACTTTTGATAAAGCGCTGCAATACAAAATTCCATCTTTTAATACAGTACAAACTCCTGTAAATGATGCTACATCATTACTGGATCCCTACGAAATTAGAAATATGGGACCAAGCAGAACTTTAATCCTTATTAATGGTAAACGTAAAAATTTAAGTGCATTACTTTATGTACAAACTTCTCCGGGACGTGGAGAAACGGGTGCGGATATTTCTGCAATTCCAACAGACGCGATCGAAAGAGTGGAAATTCTTCGTGATGGAGCTTCTGCTCAATACGGTTCTGATGCCATTGCAGGCGTTATGAACATTATTTTAAAGAAAAACAGCAGCGATGGATCTTTGACAATAAGAAGCGGAATCACTTCTGAGGGTGATGGCGAAATGTTGGGCGCAAGCATAAACAGCGGAACAACGGTTGGCGAAAAGGGCTTTTTGAATTATACTATTGATTTTTCTAAAGTAAATTTAGCTAACAGACCCGGAAATGTTGATGCTGAAGGAGATGCTGGGGATTTTGGTGCTAATATTGCTGATGTTCAGGCTTTCCTTGCCAGACATCCTGATGCAAGAAACATTAATGGTTCACCAGAAACGGCAGCGGCAAAATTCTTGATTAATGGTGGAAACTATATTAGTGAAACTACTAATTTGTATTATAATGCTGCTTATGTGTACAAAAAAGTAAAATCATTTGCCAACTTCAGAACACCTTATTGGAGACCTTTAAGCGGTGATCCGTATTTAAATGATTTCTTTGGAAACGGTGATCCTGCCAATCCGTCTTATGATGGATATGGACCAACTTTTGAAGGAGATTTAAGTGATTATAATGGTACACTTGGTTTTAAAACTGTTAAAAACGGATGGAATACTGATGCCAGTTTAACCGTTGGAGGAAACAAACAAGTCTATACCGTAAACAATTCAGTAAACAGATCAGACATTACTACAACTACAATTGATCCGGTTACAGGTGATCCGGTTGTAACTAATGTTTACAGAGAAAACAGCCCGATTTCATTTAAACCGGGAGGAGCTTCTTTTAATCACGTTGTTGGAAATATTGACGTATCAAAAATTCTTTCCGATCAAATAAGTATTGGTTTTGGTACAGAGTTCAGATCTGAATATTTCTCTGTTCTTGAAGGAGATAAAGCTTCTTGGGACGGAACCGGAGCTGACTCTTTTGCAGGAAACAGACCTGAAAATTCTGGAAAATGGAACCGTTATAATGTTGGTGTTTATTTAGATGTTGCTTTTGATATTACAAAAGACTTTTTAATAAACGGAACTATACGCCATGAAGAATATAGCGATTTTGGAGGCGCAACCGTTTGGAAAGCAAGTACAAGATATAAATTCCTTGACGATAAAATTACACTTAGAGGATCTGTTTCAACAGGTTTCAGAGCACCAACTTTACATCAAATTTATACTCAAAAATCACAATATTCTTTCGTAGCCGGACAAGGGATTCAGTTAAGCGGAATCATCAACAATGTTTCTCCACAGGCACGTCAATTAGGGATTCCGCCTTTAGATCCTGAAAAATCTACCAATATAACAGTTGGTATTGGTGCAAAACCTTTCAAAAATTTCAATTTAACTGTTGATTATTACAATATTAAAGTAGAGGACAGAATTGTTTTAGGAGACAGACAAGATACTGAATTTGGTGAAGTAGCCTGGTTTTCAAATTCATTTGATTCAAGAACTTCGGGTCTTGATGTGGTTACAAGTTATAATAACATAGGAATCGGAGAAGGTAAATTAGGCTTTAATTTATCCGGAAATATTACTTTTCAAAATGAAAGAATTTCTCCAGTAATCAACAATTCATTTGGACCAATTCTTGATGCATTGACTTTTACATCAAGACCTAAAACAAAATGGATATTAGGTGCTAATTATGAAATTGGGAAATTTGGTTTTTCTTTAAATAATACTTATTTCGGAGAGGCATCTTTTCATCAGGATGGTATAGCAACGTTTGATTCTTCTTTACCACCTACTCAATATAATCCTGATTTAGATACTCGTTTTATTCCTAAAGTTGTAACTGATTTAGGCGTTAATTTTAATGCGACCGAAAAACTGACTATTGCTTTAAATGTAAACAATATATTTAATGTATTACCTGAATGGGAATTCGTAGCAAAAAATGCTGACGGAGCAACTTTGCTTGCAGATCCTGTACAGAAAAAAGAACAATATAATTTATTGACATTTAATGGCCGTTATGCAACTACTTCTTACGATGGTTCACATTTCAGTCAGTTAGGAACGATGTTTAACTTATCTTTAAATTATAAATTCTAAGTTCAACTTTGTTTAAATAATACGAAAAGGGTTGTCTTTATGACGACCCTTTTTTATACTTTTATATTAAAAATTCTGAAGTTATGGCAAATTTATATGATGGAAAAATGGCCGCAATTTACGATGCGATGTACCAGACTTTTGTTGATTATGATGAAGAATATGCTTTTTATAACAATCTGATTCAGGAAAACAAAGCTTCAACTATTCTCGAAATTGGAAGCGGCACCGGAAATCTGGCAAAAAGATTCAAACAAAACAATCAAAATTATCAAGGTCTGGATTATAGCGACGATATGATTGCAATAGCCAGACAAAGAAATGAAAATTGCTCTTTTACGCAAGGCGATATGCGAGATTTTAAGCTCAATACTTTATTTGATGCTGTCTTGATTACCGGAAGATCTACAAGTTATCTTATTACAAATGATGACATGAACAGAACTTTTGATTCAATTTATAAAAACCTAAACGATAATGGCGTTATCATTTTTGATTTTATTGACGCGAATCGGTTTATTCCTTTCAGCAAAGAAAATCCTGTTATTACACACGAAGCCAAATATGAAAACGTAAATTATATTAGGGAAAGTCATTGGGATACAAACAATTCTCTCGAAAATTTCATGCTCGAATGGACGGCACAATATTATACTTTTGAAAATGGCGAAAAAGAAATTATAGAAAATGATTTTTCGACCGTTCGCGTTTTTACACTCAATGAAATTCAGCTTTTTTTATATTTGAATAACTTCGAAATAATAAAAACAATTGACAGAAAAACATATGCTTACGATACTTATGTGATTGTGGCAAAAAAGAGAACATAAAAAAATCCTGAGTTTTAAGCTCAGGATTTTTTATTACAATTCTTTTTAAAATTACATCTTAAATTCTAATCCTTCAATTAATGTTTTTTCTTCGTCTGTTGCCGTAAAACCAGAGATATTCCAGTAATTGGTTAGAATTTTATTCTTCTTGTTAAACAATGATTTTTCCTTAAAAACATCACTTTCACTATAAGTGAATTTTTCTTTACTAAAATTGGTTGTAATAAAATTATTTCTAACCTGAATATTTTTTACTCCTTTATCTTTTAAAACAACATCATATCCAACTTCTTCATTCGAACTCAATAAATAGTAATCTTCATTATCTACTTTGTAATTTACTTTTACCATAGATTTAGTGATATTTTTAGCTCCCTCCTGTTTATTTTCTACCAGTTCAGCAATAGTTCCGGGAGTAATTAAAATACTAAATTCTATGATTAATTTCTTTTCAGGATCATAAATAATTTCAAAAGTGTCAACAGCTTTTTTAGCTTTATCCAAAGGTGAAATCTTCATTACATAATAATCATTATTGGCAGGATGTCTTTTTGTAATAAAATCGTATTCTTTTTTTGCTTTCGAATCTAAAAGAGGATCAAAATATTTCAGGCTCACATAATTCTCCATAATATCATTCAAATTATAACCTCGCAAATCGGCACTTACATCTTCTTCAATTAAACCGTACGATCGATTTTGCTCTACTAATAATGTAGTGTTTACTTTTTTCTGATTTACATTAAACTGAAAATTCACAAGTCCGTCATTATAATAAGAATATTTATTATCAAGCATAAAAAATTCTCTTACATAGACTTTTAACCTGCATGATGCAGCTAATTTTTCGGCAGAATTCGAAACAATTTTTTGAAGGATTTTCTGGGGATTTTCTTTAGATAAAACAATTTCGTCTAATTTATTGTCTTTGCTTTTTAAATAAACAATAAATTCATTTTCCTTTAAACTGGCCCAACGAAGGGTCAAATTTTCATAATTAGTTTCAGAGACCTGAACATTAGAACCTCCGCTTAATACAAAGGTTACTTTACCATCCTGATTGCTTATTAAATTTTGTCTGGTTTTTAATATAACAACAGTTGCATTTTCAATAGGCAGCTGTGTTTCAATATCTTTCACAATAATCGAATACTCGGTATCTTGTGCAAAAACAACGGTGGTAAAAAATAAAACAAATAAAAGTAACAGTCTTTTCATGAGCGATTATTTAAGTTATTTCAAACATATTGTTAAATTTTCGCACTAAAACTACAAATAAATCATTTAACACCAATAAAATAGTGAAATAAAATAAAGAATTTACGTGATAAAAAAAGTCTCAGGCATTAAACCTGAGACTTTTATATAAATTTTAATAGAATATTATTCTCCGTGTAAAAACGCTTGTCTGTTCAGCAAGGTTTCTTCGTCTTCAACGTGATTATCATCTGGCACACAGCAATCAACAGGACATACAGCGGCACATTGCGGTTCATCATGGAAACCTTTACATTCAGTACATTTTCCCGGAACAATATAATATACTTCATCAGAAATTGGTGTTTGAGCATCATCTGCATCAACCTCAGTTCCGTCAGGTAAAATTACTTTTCCTTTAAGAGTAGTCCCGTCTTTATATCTCCAGTCATCCGCACCTTCATAAATTGCTGTATTTGGGCACTCTGGTTCACAAGCCCCACAGTTTATGCATTCGTCAGTTATAATTATTGCCATTTTTTTAGTCTTAAAGTTAAAAGTCTTAAAGTTATAAAGTCAAAAAAAATATAAAAAAGGCATTTTCGGCTTTTGACCTGATGACTTTTGTCTTTCGACTTATTTATCCTTATTTTTGTGCAAAATTACAATCAAAACTCTTCATAAACAAACATTATGACATTAGAAACAAAAAAAAGTATTTTTGTTGAATTAGGAAAATTTCTAAAACAATTTTCTGAAAAGGATACAATTAAAAAATCGGATGTTTTACATAACGATTTATTTTTTGATGATTTCGAAAAACTAATACATTTATCTCAATCTCATAATGGCTGGTATACGCCTGAGCAAGTGTACTTTGCAATAAAATCATGGGCAGACGCCTTAACTGAAGAAAACATTGATAAATGGTTATCGGATTATTCGTCACAGTTTTCGCAAGAGAATAAAAAAGAAAAAAAGGTCGCTTTAATTTTAGCCGGAAATATTCCGTTAGTAGGATTTCATGATTTTTTATCTGTTTTAATTACAGGAAACAGCGCCTTAATAAAAACCTCTTCAAACGATCAGCATTTATTACCATTTTTAGCCAAATATTTAATTGCTGTTGATGAAAGCTTAAAAAACAAGATCACTTTCGTGGAAGGCAAACTGGAAAATTTCGATACCGTAATTGCCACCGGAAGTAATAATACAGCAAGATATTTTGAATATTATTTTAAAGATAAACCTTCAATCATTCGAAAAAACAGAAATTCGGCCGCCGTTTTAAACGGAAAAGAAACCCACGAACAATTAGAAGCTTTAGGCGAAGATATTTTCAGGTATTTTGGTTTAGGATGCCGCAATGTTTCGAAGCTTTTTGTACCAAAAGGCTATTATTTTGACGCTTTTTTTCAGGCTATTTTTAAATATCAGGACGTAATTCATTATGAAAAATACGCTAATAATTACGATTACAATAAAGCGGTTTTTTTAATGAGTAATTTTAAATTATTGGATAACGGTTTCTTAACTTTAAAAGAAGATCCGAGCTATGCCTCGCCTATTTCGAGTGTTTTCTATGAATTTTATGAAAATATCGAAGATCTTCAAAGTCGTCTTACAACAGATTCTGAACAAATTCAATGCATCGTTAGCAACAATTTAATCGAAAATAGTATTCCCTTCGGACAAACGCAAAATCCGCAATTGTGGGATTATGCAGATAACGTAGATACTATAACGTTTTTGTTAACAACAAAGTAAAAAAATGTTTAATTATTTCGAATAATTTATCGCTTTTTCAGCTCCTATTGCCGAAATTTGCATCTTTAAAATTTCCGACTATTAACAAAAACCATGAAAAAACACAACTACAGCGCAGGACCAAGTATCTTACCTCAAGAAGTTTTTGAGAAAGCATCAAAAGCAATATTAAATTTTAATGATTCAGGACTTTCTATTCTGGAAATTTCGCACCGAAGCAAAGATTTCGTTGCAGTTATGGAAGAAGCTCGTTCCCTTGCTTTAGAACTTTTAGGACTTCAGGGAAAAGGATATCAGGCATTATTTTTGCAAGGTGGCGCAAGTACAGCATTCTTAATGGCTCCATATAACTTAATGAAAGAAAACGGGAAAGCCGCTTATTTAGATTCTGGAACATGGGCAACAGCTGCTATAAAAGAAGCTAAATATTTTGGAGAAACTATTGTTGTAGCTTCTTCAAAAGAAGAAAATTACAACCATATTCCAAAAGGATACACAATACCAAGTGATGCAGATTATTTTCACTGCACAAGTAATAATACCATTTTTGGAACTCAAATGAAAGAATTTCCGGCAACAAATGTACCTGTTGTTTGCGATATGAGTTCTGATATATTTTCACGCAATTTAGATTTCTCAAAATTTGATTTAATCTACGCCGGAGCTCAAAAAAACATGGGTCCAGCAGGAACTACTTTAGTGGTTGTTAAAGAATCTATTTTAGAGAAAAACGGAAGAACAATTCCAAGTATGTTAGATTACGCAAAACACATTAAGGGAGAAAGTATGTACAATACACCGCCTGTTTTTGCTGTTTACGTTTCGTTATTAACACTACAATGGATTAAAGAAAAAGGCGGAGTTGCTGCTGTTGAAAAATTAAATGACGCAAAAGCTGATTTACTTTATACTGAAATTGACAGAAACCCATTATTTAAAGGTGCTGCCGCAGTAGAAGATCGTTCTAAAATGAATGTGACTTTCTTACTAAACAATGCTGATCATACTGAAACTTTTGACGCTTTATGGAAAGCTGCAGGAATTTCAGGATTGCCAGGACACCGTTCTGTTGGCGGTTACAGAGCTTCTATTTACAACGCTATGCCTATCGAAAGTGTTCAGGTTTTAGTGGATGTAATGAAAGCACTTGAAAACAAAGTTTAATCGTTTATTCGGTTAATCGTTAATTTGATTATTGTTTAATTGAGTTGCTTTTAAAAATCAAAAAAGAGAAAAATTATAATATTATGCTTATCCTTTAATTTCGATTAAACGATAAAACAGATAAACACATAAACACAAAATGAAAGTATTAGCCAATGACGGAATTTCTAAAAGTGGAATTCTAGCCTTAGAAAAAGGTGGATTTGAAGTTATAACGACAAAAGTAGCTCAGGAACAAGTTGCTAATTTTGTAAATGAAAATAATGTAGACGTAGTTTTAGTGCGTAGTGCTACTAAAGTTCGTAAAGATATTATTGATGCCTGCCCGGGATTAAAAATTATTGGTCGTGGCGGCGTTGGTATGGATAATATCGATGTTGATTATGCTAAAAGCAAAGGAATTCATGTAATAAATACGCCTGCTTCATCATCAGAATCTGTTGCTGAATTGGTGTTTGCACACTTATTTTCTGGTGTTCGTTTCTTGCATGATTCTAATAGAAATATGCCTCTTGAAGGAGATTCAAACTTTGATGGTTTGAAAAAAGCATACGCAAATGGTGTTGAATTAAGAGGAAAAACTCTTGGTATTGTTGGTATCGGCCGTATCGGACAAGCTACTGCAAAAATGGCGCTTGGTTTAGGTATGAAAGTTATCGCTGCAGATAGTTTTATTCCAAAAGTAGATATTAAAGTGGAATTTTTTGATGGTCAGTCAATCACAACAACAATCGTTTCTCAATCATTAGAATCATTGTTTAAAGAAGCTGATTTCATTACTTTACACGTTCCTGCTCAGGATGGTTATATCATTGGTGAAAAAGAATTTGAACTGTTAAAAGATGGTGTTGGAATCGTAAACTGCGCTCGTGGCGGTGTTATTGATGAAGTGGCGCTAATAAAAGCTTTAGACTCTGGAAAAGTTGCTTTTGCAGGTTTAGACGTTTTTGAAAGCGAACCAAAACCGGAAATGACAATCTTAATGCACCCGAAAATTTCACTGACTCCGCACATTGGAGCTGCAACAGGAGAAGCACAAGACAGAATTGGTACTGAATTAGCATCGCAAATTATTTCTTTGTTGAGCTAGTAATAAAATAAAATCATTAACTTTAGAGGGATTTACTGCGAAAATTGTAGTAAATCCCTTTCTTTTTATATAAATTTGACGTCTAATTTAAATTCTTAAAATCATGTTTGAACAATTAACGCAATTAGTACAACAATACGGAGGAGATGCCATCGTAAAAAACGACGCAATTCCAAATGAGCAAAACGATGCCGTAGTAAAAGAAACAAGCAACTCTATATTTGCAGGACTGCAAAAAATTGCTTCAGAAGGCGGTGCAGAACAATTAGCCGGTTTATTTAATGTAAACTCACCTATAGACAGTTCTAATCCGGTTGTTCAGCAAATTACACAACAGTTATCAGGAACTCTTGGCGAAAAATTTGGTTTAAGCAGTACCGCTTCTTCCGGTGTTGCAGCAAGCATGATTCCTCAGGTTTTAAATTCGTTAGTTAATAAAGCGAAAGATCCAAATGACAGTGGTTTTCAAATTTCAGATATTATCAGTTCTATCGCAGGAAACAGCGGTCAGGCTTCAGGCATTATGGACACTATTTCTAAATACGGAATGCAATTTGGTTTAGACCAAAACGCAGACGGAAAAGTTGATGTAGCCGATGTTTTAGTAGTTACTAAAACCAAAGGCGGAATCGCAGGATTTATTGGTAAATTATTTGGGAGTAAATAAGAAGAAGGTTCATAGAGGCAAAGGTCCAAAGGCTCAAAGTTCCTAAGATTCTAAGTTGCTAAGTCTCTAAGTCTCTAAGACTTTAAACTTTAGTCTATTAAAAAAAAAGCTGTTTGCATTAAGCAAACAGCTTTTTTTATGAACTTAAAAACTTAGAATCTTAGCAACTTAGTAGCTTTGAATCTCAGCAACTTTAAATCTTAGCAACTTTAAAAAAAAATTCGTAAATTTAAGTTCGAATTTAACCTCATGAAAAATTGTATTTACATATTAATTGTTTTGTTTACTGTAATTGCGTGTTCTACGGCTCAAAAACCAATTGACACGGCAGTAAAACGAAACGTTGCTGTAAATGATACCGTTCGAATTGCAAATGATTCTTTGGAGTATGAAGTGATTATTATCGATAACGGATTTAGTACCTGGCTGGCATCGCGGGCTTATCCAAGAAATTATCATTCGCTATCATATCTTGAAAACAAAAACAATTTGTATGTTACAGAATGGAATAATCGGGTTTTACAGCCACAGCGATACAATCCTGACTTATATGAAATGAGCATTAATTACAATCCAACTATTAAGTATGGTTACGAAGTAAATTACCTTATTTACAACTACATGATTTATTTTCAAAATACTTATAAACAAAAGCTTTGGGGATATGTTCCATCAAGATAATGTTGTTATATTTGTAATCATTATGCATAAAAATGAATAAATTAAAACAACGTTGGGGCATTACCTCAAATTTTCAATTCGTCATCATATTTATCGTTTTTGCCATCACCGGATCGGCATCTGCATGGCTGTCTAAACCATTTTGTGTATGGTTAGGTATTACCAAAGAAGATTTTGGCGGCTGGTTTACCTTAATTCGCTTAATTATTATTTTCCCAATTTATCAGGTTTTATTGGTTGCTATAGGAACTGTTTTTGGACAGTTTCGTTTCTTTTGGGCTTTCGAAAAAAGAATGCTTAAAAGTATGGGATTAGGATTTATGTTTAAAGATTAATTCTACTCAAATTAGTCAAAATTGTTTTTTTCTAAAAAAAAATCTTAACTTTAATTTTTACTAAATCGGTAATCTCTTATTTGATTTTATTGAACCAACTCACACGAAAATTTCAACATTTCCGCCTACTTCACGCACTACTACTTTTAACCTTAATTAAATTAATTAGATAAAATTTTAATATAAAAAATACACTTACCGTATTTTTATATTACAAATAATATCAAAAATACATTTTTACAGGATTGTGCAGGATAGTTTTATTTTAAGTATTTGTAATCTTTACACTACTCATAACCATAAAGTTAAATATTTAAAAGAAAGAAGATAATTACAATTTATTGATGTCTTTAAAATATTTGCTTTTAAAAAAAGTGAGCGAATACTTAACCTAACTAACCCAAAAAAATCTCAAAATGTCACAAACCTCTATGAAATTACATTTTGTAATGGCATTATGCTGCCTTACAATTTCGGTCACTACAATTTTTGCCCAAAACCCCGTAGTGAAGATTGATTTTGATCAATCTGGAAGACCCAAAACAGAAGTAAATGAACCCGAATATACCACATGGGTAATTGCTTCCGGAAATTCAAGTACTTATACAGAAAACGGAATCACATTTACCATGACAAGAATTGGAGACAAAGGTGATGCTCTTGGTACAAATTGGTACAAAACAGGAATTCAGTCTCCATATTACGCCAGATTAATTTCTGACGGATTAACCGTAAAAGGTACAACTGCAAATCTTGGCGCGCAAATAGAACTCCGAATTAGCGGATTAGCAGCCGGAAATCATACCTTATTAGCATTTTTAAATGCAGTAGATAGTCCGTCGGGAAACACGTTTAGCCCAATTGATATTTCTGTAAACGGAAATTTAGTTTTTGATAATGTAATTCCAAGTATCAGAGCCACAAAAACAGCAGATGCGAAATCAGCTTATTTAAAATTTCAGGCTGTCGCCAATACTGATGTAGTAATTGTATTTGCTGCTGAAACATCAGGAACTGAAAATATCAAAAATGTGATGTTAAACGGGTTTGAATTAAATACACCAAATATTTTCTTTCAGGCAATAAATCCAAATCCAAAACACAATGACGAACATGTTGAATTAAATTCCGGAGGTAAATTATTACAATGGACATCAGCAACAAATGCAGTATCGCACAATGTTTATTTTGGAACAGATCCTGCAGCTGTAGAAGCTGCCACAACATCGTCGGCAGAATATAAAGGCAATCAAATAAAAACAAATGTATCATATCAGGTAAACGGTTTATACACAGGCGCTACCTATTATTGGCGAATTGATGAAGTTCTTGCCAATAGCGAAATCGAAAAAGGAAATGTATGGCGATTCAGACCTGCACAACTTGCTTTTCCTGAAGCCGAAGGATACGGAAGATTTGCCCGCGGAGGAAGAGGCGGAAAAGTCGTTGCAGTAACCAATTTAAATGATAGCGGACCGGGAAGTTTTCGCGACGCCGTTACCAATGATATCGGACCAAGAACTATCGTTTTTAATACTTCAGGAATCATCCAGCTTACTTCTCGTTTAGTTTTAAGCCAGCCTTATGTTACAGTTGCAGGGCAAACTGCTCCCGGAAAAGGAATTTGCATTCGTTCTGCCCCTTTTGGTGTAACCGGTAATGATGCTGTAGTTCAAAACGTAAGAGTTCGTGTTGGCGGCGGTGCAACATATGACGGAATGGGTTTAACGGGCGCTGACAACAGCATTATTGATCATTGCTCGATAAGCTGGACAATAGATGAAGCTTTTAGTTCCCGATCAGGAAAAAATATAACATTACAAAAAACCTTAATTTCAGAAGCGCTCAATGCTGCCGGACATCAAAATTATCCTGCCGGAACTGAGCATGGTTACGCTGCAACTATTGGAGGCGATATTGGAAGTTTTCACCATAATCTTTTAGCACATTGTTATGGACGAAACTGGAGTCTTGGCGGTGGATTAGACGGAAGCGGCGCTTATGCAGGCAAAATGGATATTACCAATAATGTAGTTTATAATTGGGGTTCAAGAACCACAGATGGCGGAACTAAAGAAGTTAATTTTGTAAACAACTATTACAAACCCGGTGCAGGTTCAAAAATATTTGTCGCTTTTAATCAGCAAAATGAAGGCGCAGGAACAGGAATGCAGCAATGTTATTTTAGCGGAAATGTTATGCCAGGTTATTTTAATGAAACCAATCAAACCATTGGAAGAAAAGCTTCGGGAATTACCGTTTCTTTCGAAAATTTTGTAAACACACCGTTTTTTCCATCTTATGTAACAACGCAATCTGCCAAAAATGCTTATAAAATTGTACTTTCAGATGTGGGCTGTACGCAACCTGTATTCGACGATCATGACGACAGAATAATTACAGAAACACTAAACGGAACTTATTCTATAAGAGGAAGTGTAACTGATAAACCCGGATTTCCGGACAACGAATCAGATGTTGGCGGTTACGAATCATATCCTGCAGTAACCAGAGATGCAAATTGGGATACTGATCAGGATGGATTACCAAATTGGTGGGAAAACATTATAGGAACAAATACAAATTCTGGAACCGGAGATTTTTCAGATGCAAATGCAGATGCTGATTTGGATGGTTACACCAATCTGGATAAATATTTACAATGGATTTCACTTCCGCATTATGAATCTCCAAACGGGACTAAAATCAACATCAACATTCAAAAATTGTCAAGAGGTTTTACCAGCGGAGTTACATATTCAATATCAAATGTGGTAAACGGAACTGCAGTTTTAGCTTCAAATATTGTTGAATTTACGCCAACAACGGCAGGTTTAGCTTCATTTAATTTTACCGTAACCGATAATGAAGGCGGAACAATGACCCGTAAAGTCAATATTCTTAACGGATCACCAAACTTAACAATAAGTCAGGTAAATAAAGAATCAGAAACGGGTTTTAAAGTTTGGCCCGTGCCAAATAACGGTTCTTTCTCGATTTTAATGCAAAACGATCTTCCAAAAGCAGAACTTAAAGTGTATGATATTTTAGGAAAAGAAATAACAAAACGAAACATTAGCGGAAAAACACAGGAAAATATCCAAATACAATCAAAAGGAGTTTTTATTTTGAAATTTTCAAATCCGGACACAAAAGAAGTCTTACATGTAAAAAAGATTATCGTGCAATAAGATTTAAAAACAAAAATGGCAACCGTAATAAGTTGCCATTTTTTTATAAAGTATACTGCTATTTAATCAGCATCTATAGTTTCATTTTTTTGTCTCTGAAAAAAATAAGTATAAATCCACGTAATTGTAAAGGATGGAATTATATCCGTAAACGGAATGATTTCTTCAACAAAAGTCAAAAAACCAGCCACCTTTCCTACTCGCCCTTTATACATTCTGCTCATAATAAAAGCAGCAATTGGCGCCCAGATTACATCTGAAAACTCACCAAGAAGCGGAACCGAAAACGAAATCATACCAATACCATCAAAAAGAATCCCTAAAAGGAGTTTTCGCATTCTTTCGTCGTTTGTAACATTCAAATCCTGCATTTTTATTTCATTTAGATTTATTCGAATTTAAAAATAAATCACGAGTTAGATTTATTTTTAACTCTTATTATTTTTCTTAATTACCACTTCTTCAATTTTCAAGCCAGTTTTTTAATTATAGATTTTAGATTATAGATTCTTTGAATTTGGATTTGATTTTTGTAATTGATTTTTGCAATTGATTTTTGCAATTGATTTTTGATTTTGCAATTTGATTCTAATCATAATCTTTGTTTCTTTGTAGAAACAGTTTCAAAATGATAGACGCAAAAAACATACATAAATTCTACGACAAACTCGAAGTTTTAAAGGGAGTCGATTTACATATTAAAAAAGGAGAAATTGTTTCAATAGTTGGTGCTTCCGGAGCCGGAAAAACCACTTTACTTCAAATTTTAGGAACTTTAGATAAACCGGAACAAAATACAAATTCGTCATTAACCATTAACGGACAAGATATTTTAACGCTGCAGGATGTCGAAAAAGACAATTCGAAAGAAGAAAGAACATTCAAAATTATTACCTGGACAGGAAGTATTTATGCGATTATTTTTATTGTGTTTTTATTGTTTTTCAGAGCCAAAATCTACGATGATACTTTGAGATTAGTTGCGGTTGGTGTCATGTTATTGCCAATTCTTTTCATGTTTATTTATTATGTCAGATATTTCAAAAAGAAAAGTAAAAAAGACAAAACATTATCTACTTTTAGAAACCTAAACCTTGGTTTTATCTTTCAGTTTCATCAATTATTACCTGAATTTACAGCTTTAGAAAACGTTTGTATTCCTGCTTTTATGGCCAATAAATCAAAAGCCGAAGCCGAAAAAGAAGCCAAAAAGCTTCTCGAATATTTAGGTTTATCACACAGAATTAATCATAAACCAAACGAACTTTCGGGCGGAGAACAACAGCGTGTTGCCGTTGCCAGAGCTTTAATCAACAAACCTGATGTTATTTTTGCCGATGAACCTTCCGGAAATCTGGACACACAATCTGCCGAAAATTTACATCAATTATTTTTTCAGCTTCGCGACGAATTCGGGCAAACCTTTGTAATTGTAACCCACAACGAAGAACTGGCAAATATGGCAGACAGAAAATTAGTCATGGTCGACGGTCAGATTAGTAATTAGAACATGAACCAAAAAGAACTCAAAGAATTTCTCGACGAGAAAGTCATTCAATATAACAATCAGGATTTTATTGAAAGTGATCCCGTGCAGATTCCTCATTTATTTTCACAAAAAGAAGACATCGAAATTGCCGGTTTTTTAAGCGCAACAATCGCTTGGGGAAACCGCAAAATGATTATCAAAAACTCCCATCAAATGATGGAATTAATGGGAAACACACCTTATGATTTTGTCATGTCACATTCTGATGAAGACTTGGAAAGACTGGGAAATTTTGTGCACCGCACCTTTAACGGAAAAGATTTTGGCGGTTTTATAAAAGGTTTACAACACATTTATAAAAATCATGGCGGCTTAGAAAATGTTTTTGCAAAAAATCAGGAAAAAGATAGTTTACAGAAAAGCATCAGCGAATTCAAAAAAATATTTTTCGAAATCGATCATTTGCCAAGAACACAAAAACATATTTCAGATCCGTTAAATAATTCCGCAGCAAAAAGAATCAACATGTATTTGCGCTGGATGGTACGTCAGGACACAAAAGGAGTTGATTTAGGCATTTGGAAAGCCATTTCTCCGGCTGCATTATCTTGTCCGCTTGATGTTCATTCCGGCAACGTAGCCCGCAAACTGGGAATTCTTTCGCGAAAACAAAACGACGGAAAAGCATTAGCAGAACTAGATTTACAACTTCGCAAAATGGATGCAAAAGATCCCGTAAAATATGATTTTGCCTTATTTGGTTTAGGCGTTTTCGAAGGGTTTTAAACTCTTAAATATATTCATTTCTCAGGCTGAGCGGAGTTTCAATAATAAAAATCTAACAAAAAACCACGAATTTAACGTACATTTGCACAAAATTTAATGTAAATGAGCACTTTCGAAAAATTCAATCTTCCAAAATCAGTACAAAAAGCAATCGACGAATTAGGATTTGTTACACCAACTCCTATTCAGGAAAAATCCTTTTCTGTGATTATGTCAGGTCGCGATATGATGGGAATTGCACAAACCGGTACCGGTAAAACATTTGCATATTTATTGCCTCTTTTAAAACTATACAAATTTACCCCAACCAATACACCAAAAATTGTAATTCTGGTACCAACGCGAGAATTAGTAGTTCAGGTTGTAGAAGAAATCGAGAAATTAACTAAATATATGTCAGTTAGTACACTTGGTATTTTTGGTGGCGTAAATATAAATACACAAAAAAAAGCTGTTTACGAAGGTGTTGATATTTTAGTTGGAACACCGGGTAGAACAATGGATTTAGCACTTGACGCCGTAATTCGTTTTGATGAAACTCAAAAATTAGTTATTGATGAGTTTGACGAAATGCTGAATCTAGGTTTTCGTACACAATTAACAGCGCTTTTGGCGATGATGAAAACCAAACGTCAGAACATTTTATTCTCTGCAACAATGACAGATGAAGTTGATGCTGTTTTGAATGACTTTTTTGATTTTCCCGAAGAAGTTACACTTGCCGCTTCTGGAACTCCGCTTGAAAATATTACTCAAATCACCTATAATGTTCCTAATTTCAATACAAAAGTAAACTTGCTGAAACATTTATTACAGACAAACGAAAGCATGGAACGTGTTTTGGTTTTTGTGAATAATAAAAAGATTTCAGACATGCTTCATACCCGAATTGAAGAAGATTTTGAAGGACAATTTGGTGTAATTCACTCCAATAAATCTCAAAATTATCGTTTGAGCACCATGGCTGAATTTCAGGAAGGAAATCTTCGCGGATTAATTACAACCGATATTATGGCGAGAGGTTTGGATATTTCGAATATCTCTCACGTTATTAACTTTGAACTTCCTGAATTTCCTGAATTATACATGCACAGAATTGGTCGTACTGGTCGTGCAGATGCAACGGGAACAGCAATAAGTTTTATCACTCCTCGTGAAGAAGAATTTAAAGTTGAAGTTGAAGTATTAATGAATCAGGAACTGGAAATTGCTGATTTCCCTGAAGAAGTCGAAATTTCAGCGAAATTAATCGAGCCTGAAAAAGACAAACAGCCGATTAAGTTTTTAATGAAAAAACAAACACTAAAAGGTGATGGTGCTTTTCATGAAAAAGATAAAAAGAATAAAAAAGTCAATCTTGGCGGACCTTCAAAAACTAAAAAGAAAACCCACGGATCTGTCAATAGAAATATGTTGAAAACAAGGGATAAAAAGAGAAAAGATAAGGACAAATAAGTTTTTTTAGGGACAAAGGTTCATAGCTACAAAGACACAAGGGTTTGCTCCTAAAGTTTCTAAGTGCTGAGGTTCTAAGTTTAAAAATATAAAAAAGACTCAAAGATCTAGAATAAAGTTTAATAACTTGAAACTTTAGATCTTTGAGCCTTTTTATTTTACATACAATAGAAACCTTTGAACCTTTGTACCTCTGAACCTTTGCCCCTTTATAACCTATATTTTCGTAAAAATCAACCCAACCGGAGAACACAATTCGATTCTTTTTCCGGTGTCTTTAAGTTTTCCTGTGAGTTTATCTCTTTTAAAGACTACTATATTATTGGTATATTGATGTCCTACTAAAAGGTAATTTCCTGTTGGATCGATTGTAAAATCTCTTGGTCCTTTTCCTAAAGTGCTTTGCTGTTCAACCAGTTCGATACTTCCGTTTTTAAGAATTTTATAAACCGAAATATTGTTCGCATCTACGCGATCTGTTACATATAAAAACTTTCCATCAGGCGAAATTTTGATAGCAGCCGCGCCTGTACCGCCTTTAAAATCTTTTGCAAGAATACTCGTTTCAGCGATTAATTTTAAGCTTCCGGTTTTATCATAACTAAAAGTCGTCAGCGTTCCGTCTAATTCCTGAACCAAATAAACAAATTTACCGTCTTTGCTGAAAGTCAAATGTCTTGGACCGCTTCCCGCTTTTACGTCAACACTTCCTTTTAATGTCAAAATTTCATTTTTAGAAGCCGAATTGTATTTGTAGATAAACACTTTATCCATTCCTAAATCATTTGATAAAACGAACTTTTTATCCGGAGAAAAAACAACCATATGTACGTGTGCTTTTTCCTGACGTGCCGCATTTGGACCTTTCCCTTCATGCTGAACTAATTGCTGTACTTCTGTAATACTTCCGTCAGCTTTTTTCTTAAAAACAGCGATACTTCCGCCAGAATAGTTGGCTACAATTACGTTTTGAGAATCATTAATTAAATGACAAGGATCTGCGCCTAAAGAGACATTTTTATTTAGAAAATTAAGTTTTCCTGATTTCGAATTATATCCAAAAGCACTTACTGTACTTTGAGTTCCGTTTTCGTTTACGGCATAAATAAATTTATTATCTGCAGAAGCTGATAAATAACTCGGACTCAAAACATTTTCAGAAGAATTTTTCAATTTAAAATTACCGGAATTCGCATCAAATTCATAAACATAAATTCCGTTGCTCTGACATGTATTTGTATAAGTTCCAACCAATAAATTGAATTTATTTTGTGCCTGTGAAGTTGTAAAAGCTAAAGCTGAAAAAAACAGCATATATAATCTTTTCATAGTTTTTTATTGTTTTTTGAATTAGCTAAAATACTCAATATTCTTATTAGAAAGTTTCTTTTTTGTTACAAATGAAATTTCAAAAGTTACATTTTTCATATCTTTTTACCAGACCACAGATTACACAGATTAATAAGATTTTTTATTCAAATAGTACTCTTTGATAATCTTTTAATCTGTGGCATAAATTTTTAAATAAAAAGTTAGCATTTGCAAGCTTTTACTCTCAACAAATTTGTATTTTTGACCAGTATCTTTGCGAAAAACAAAACGTAGCGAAGTAAATCAAAGCCAGAATGCACTTTAAACAGCCCGAAATTCTATACTTTCTCTTTTTATTGATTGTTCCAATTTTGGTTCATTTATTTCAATTACGACGTTTTAAAACCTCTTATTTCACAAATGTTCGTTTCCTTAAAGAACTTGCCGTACAAACCCGAAAAAGTTCTAAAATCAAAAAAAGATTATTATTAGCGACACGTTTACTATTGTTAACTTGTGTGATTTTAGGTTTTGCACAGCCTTTTTTTGAAGCCAAAGACAGTAAAAATGCAGCAAACGAAATGTATATTGTTTTAGATAATTCGTTTAGTATGCAGGCAAAAGGAAAAAAAGGCGAATTATTAAAACGCGCCGTTCAGGAATTGCTTGAAAACACGCCCGAAACTGCACAATTTTCATTGTTAACGAATACCGAAAACTTGTGGAATACCGATATTAAATCATCCAAAAGTTCTTTACAAAATCTAAAATACAGCGCAACTCCTTTTGAACTTTCGTCGATAATGGCGAAGATAAAAGCGCATAAATCAGCACATAAAAAAGATATTGTTATTATTACAGACGCCGTTGGTTTAGCCGAAAAAGATGTAAAAAATATTGATACCGAAGAAAAACCGTATTACATAATTCCCGAAGCAGAACAAAAAAATAATGTTTCTATTGACAGCGTTTTCATCAATCAGACTTTGGAAAACTTCTACGAAATAGGTATAAATTTATCCGCTTATGGCGAAGATTTCAAACCCATTTCGATGGCATTATACAATCAAAATAAACTGATTGCCAAAACAATAATCAATTTCGATTCGAAGAAAAAGAAAATCAATTTCACCATTCCAAAAGAAGCTTTCCACGGATATGTAACTATTGAAGATAATGGTTTGACGTATGACAACAAGCTTTATTTTAGTATTTCGAAAAGTAAAAAAACAAATGTAATTAGCATTGGCGAACCTGAAAAAAGCAACTTCTTATCGAGAATTTATACTGCCTCCGAATTTAATTATAACAACTATTCAATAAGCAATTTAGATTATAATAGTCTCGAAAAACAAAATACAATTATTCTGAATGAATTAATTGAAGTTCCTCAGGCATTACAAACCACTTTAAAAGCATTTGTATCAAAAGGTGGAAATCTTGTTGTAATTCCTGCGGAGAAAAGTTCAATTTCAAATCTAAATTCTTTTTTAGGCAATTTTGGAAAAATTCAGTTCAGAAATCTTGAAAACAAAGACAAATTAATCACTAAAATTAACTTTGATCATCCCTTATTTTCAGGCGTATTTGAGAATAAAATTACAAACTTTCAATATCCAAAAACAAACACTTCATTCGATATTTCGAGTCCATATCCTGCCGTTTTATCATACGAAGATCAAAGTGTATTTGTAACGATGATTCAAAATCCGGTTTCCGGAGTTACTGTATTTTCGGCACCAATAAATACATCAAATTCAAACTTTCAGCAATCTCCGTTAATTGTTCCTTTATTTTATAAAATGGGACAAAACAATCAAAAAACGGGCGTAAACGCCTTAACAATTGGCAATAACCAGCCTTATTTTGTTGACGTTTTATTAAGCAAAGATGCCATTTTAGAAGTAAAAGGAAATGATGATTCGTTTATTCCGATTCAGCAGATATTAAATAATAAGGTAAAACTAACATTCAATGATTTCCCGGATACTGCCGGAAATTATAGCGTTTTTGATAAAAAAGAATCAGTCGAAAATTTAAGTTTTAATTATAAACGAAGCGAAAGCGATTTAAGTCAGGTCAATACAAATGTGGTTTCTGATTTTAAAACTGCCGATACGATTTCGACCATTTTTAACACTTTACAAACTGAGCGAACTGACAGCCAAATTTGGAAATGGTTTGTTATCTTTGCACTGTTATTTTTAGCATTAGAAATGGCGATTATCAAATTCGTAAAATAAACTTAAAGTTTTCTTTTTTTGAATCATTAAGAGATTAAGTTTATTAAATTTTGCTTTAGCTTAATTTGACTTAATCTCTTAATGGTAAGAAAAATTTAATGTTTGAATAAAAAAATCTACATATGAAAATAATCATCAGAAGCGCCAAAATTATCGATTCAAAAAGTCCGTTTCATAACCAGACTGTTGATCTTTTAATTGCAGATGGTTTAATAGAAAAAATAGGAACTTCAATTCTTGATATTGAGGATACAACCGAAGTAAAATTTGATAATTTACATCTTTCTCAAGGTTGGTTTGACAGCAGTGTTTCGTTTGGAGAACCAGGGTACGAAGACAGAGAAACTATTGCAAACGGACTTAATGTTGCGGCAAAAAGCGGTTTTACAGGCGTTGCATTACAACCCAACTCCTTCCCTGTTATCGACAATCAATCTCAGGTAAATTTTGTAAAAAATAAAGCCAATGGTTTTGCTACGGAACTTTTTCCAATTGGTGCTTTGACAAAAGCAAGCGAAGGAAAAGATATGGCAGAATTATTTGATATGAAAAAATCCGGCGCTATCGCTTTTGGAGATTATAATAAAAGTATCGACAATGCCAATTTACTAAAAATCGCTTTGCAATATGTGCAGGATTTTGATGGTTTGGTAATCACGTATTCTCAGGATCCAAACATAAAAGGAAACGGTGTTGCTAATGAAGGAATTGTTTCTACAAGTTTAGGTTTGAAAGGAATTCCGAATCTTGCCGAAGAACTGCAAATCTCGAGAAATTTATTTTTATTAGAATATACGGGAGGAAAACTTCACATTCCGACCATTTCTACAGCAAAATCAGTAGGATTAATTAAAGAAGCAAAAGCAAAAGGTTTACAGGTAACTTGCAGCGTTGCTGTACATCATTTGGTTCTTACCGATGAAAAACTGGAAGGTTTTGATACCCGTTTTAAAGTTACGCCGCCATTGAGAACTGAAACCGACAGAAAAGCGCTTATAAATGCTGTTCTTGACGGAACAATTGACATGATTACTTCTGATCATAATCCGATTGATATTGAATTCAAAAAAATGGAATTTGATACTGCAAAAAACGGAACTATTGGTTTAGAAAGTGCTTTTGGAGCGTTATTGACTGTTTTGCCTTTAGAAACTGTAATCGAAAAATTGACTTTGGGAAAAGCGATTTTCGGAATTGAAAATAATACAATTACAGAAGGTTCAAAAGCCAGCTTTACTTTCTTTACTCCGGAAGGAACATCAACTTTTACAAAAGAAAATATTCTTTCAAAATCTAAAAATTCTGCTTTTTTAGGAACTGAAATTAAAGGTTCTGTTTACGGAATTTTAAATCAAAATCAACTTGTTATCACAAAATAATTACAATGAATAATACAATCGAAGAGGGAAAATCAATTGCCATTACCAGTTATATTTTAATAATTGGGGTTTTAATTGCAATGTCGATGAACTCTGAAAACAAAAATAGTTTTGCTTCTTTTCATATTCGTCAGGCTTTAGGTTTATCGCTGACTTTTATTTCTTTTGGAGCCATAATTAGTAATTTCGACAGCTTTTTTATCACTTTCCCAATGTGGATTTGTATTTCAATTTTATGGACTTATGGGATTTTTAGTGCTATTCAGGGGCAAACAAGACCAATTCCGTTAGTTGGAAATCTATTTCAAAAGTGGTTTAAATCTATTGGATAAATTTAATTCCAATTTTTGAAATTCCAAATTCCAATTGAAGTAAAATTTCAACTTCGAAACTATAAAAAAGAAATCCGTTAAAATATACGTTTTCGCTTTAGCTAATCTGTTGATCAGCGTATCAATTTAGAACACGGATGACGCTGATTTGCAAGCAAAAACGCAGATAAAAACAGATTTTTAATAAATAATCTAAACAAGCTTTATCAAAATTTGAAACTTTGCACAATTCACAATTCACAACTTACAATTCACAATCAAAAATGAATCTATCTTTAGAATATAAAATACAAGAACCAAAAGTTATACTAGACAAAAATCCTGTTTTGCTTTTATTACACGGTTACGGCAGTAACGAAGCTGATTTGTTTTCGTTTGCAACAGAACTTCCTGATAATTATTATATCATTTCAGCAAGAGCGCCTTATGATTTACAATATGGAGCTTACGCTTGGTACGCCATTAATTTTGATGCTGATCAGAATAAATTTTCAGATAATGAACAAGCAAAAACTTCTCGTGATCTAATTGCAAAATTCATTGATGAATTAGTTTCTAATTATCCTATTGATGCCAACAATGTAACTTTAGTTGGTTTTAGCCAGGGTTCTATTTTAAGTTATTCGGTTGCACTTACTTATCCTGAAAAAGTTCAGAGAGTTGTGGCAATGAGCGGTTATTTTAATGAGGAAATAATTAAAGAAGGTTTTGAGAAAAACGACTTTAAAAACTTAAAAATCTTCGCTTCTCACGGAACTGTAGATCAGGTTATTCCAATTGATTGGGCTAGAAAAACTCCTGCTATTCTTGAAAAATTAAACATTCCTGTTACTTATAAAGAATATCCTGTTGGTCATGGAGTTGCTCCGCAGAATTTCTTTGATTTTAAGAATTGGCTGGCTGAGTAGTATTTAGTATTAAGTCGCAGTTCAAAACTAAAAACTGCGACTGTAAACTTTACTCTCCTGTATAAATAATCTTCCCGTCTTTCTTCAATACATAACCTTTCCAGGGAATTAATTGTAAATTGCCTTTTGTCCAGGAATCACCTTCTGATTTTCTTTCGAGAAGAATTGGTTCTTTTTGAGTATCAAGAAAAAGCTCGGCTTTATTTCCTTCAAAAATTACATAGGCAACACTGGTATACGTTTTTCCGTCTTTAGCATGTTCCAGTTTTGTACCAGCTTCAAATAATCTAACACATTTATTTTTAAGAGCTGACCAAGTGTAACCTGCAGAACCTTTGCAGCCGTGAGTATCAACATCGCTGCCTACTACAACTTTTGCGGGTTTTGTTTCTATATTGTTTTCCTGAGAAACTTTTTTAGCACATGAAAATGTAAGACCAATTATAACTGAAAGCAAAAATATTTTTTTCATTTTTCCTATTTATTTATTAAATACAAATCTAGGAAAAATCTTTCTTATTTTTGATATAACAAGGATTGATTTATTTCGAAAGAGATACTTTCATCATCATTTACAAAGTATTTTAACAGGGCTTCACCCCATAATTCTCCGTTACTGAAATCAACAATAATCCATCTGTGGTTCAGGATTTTGACTTTGTTGATTATAAACTTCTTGTCATCAATTTTATCTTGTCCTGTATAAGGATTTCCGTTTGGATTGGAATTTAAGTCTAATAATTTTTCGGTTACAACGGGAATCAATTTTTCATATTGAATTATTTTTCCTCCTGTTGCACTATTATCAAAGTAGTTTTGAGCATTTTCATTGTGTGCTAAAGAAAAATAATCGGCTTCGACTAATTGGTTTGAAACCAAATTAATACTATCTCTAAGCTTTTTTGTAGTTTTCTCATATCTGTCTTCACCAAACTTTACTTCGCGGCTGTAAAACATATAAGTAAAAATATTCATTAATATCGCAAGGATAAAAAGGTAAAGCATTAAGGATTTTTTCATTTTGTAATATAATTAAATTGTAATTTCTAAATTGTCATAAGCCAGAAAGACATTTTCCGGCAATTGTTTCTGCACTTCTTCATGAAATCCTAAAACGTGGCTAATATGGGTTAAATAAGCTACTTCCGGTTTAACTAGATTTATAAAATCGAGTGCTTCCTGCAAATTAAAATGGGTATCGTGAGGTTCTACACGCAATGCATTTACGACTAAAACTTTCAAATTCTGCAGTTTTTTAATCTCGGCTTCTTCAATGGTTTTTACATCTGTGAGATATGCAAAATCATCAATTCGGTAGCCAAAAACCTGTAATTCGCCATGCATAACATTTACAGGAATCGCTGTTTTATCGCCAACAGCAAAAGGTTTGTCATTTACAACTTCGATGGTTTTTACACTTGGTGCGCCGGGATATTTATTTACAGTTTCAAAAACATAATCAAAACGGCGTTTTAGATTATCAATTACACGCTGATGTGCATAAACAGGAATTTCGCCTTGCCTGAAATTAAACGGGCGAATATCGTCTAAACCTGCTGTATGATCTGCATGCTCGTGTGTAAACAAAATAGCGTCAAGATGCCTGCAGCCGCAAGACAGCATTTGCTGCCTGAAATCGGGTCCGCAATCTATGACATACGAGTGATTATCCCACGTAATCCAAATGGATACGCGGAGCCTTTTGTCCTTAGCATCAGTGCTTTTACAAACGGGATGATCGACCCCAATAATTGGGATACCTTGAGAAGTACCAGTACCTAAAAAATAGATCTTCAATTGAACTTGATTTTTTTACAAAAATAGGGATTATTTCTCTTTCATTAGAAGCCGAATTTGCTAACTTTGTAACAAATCTATTTAAAATAAAATGGGTACAGAAATAAAACTCAAGGGTGACAAGGTCATCGAACAGATTCCTTCTATAAAAGACAAAGCGTTACGCATTAATTTAAACGAGAATATTTACGGAACATTTGCTGAAATTGGTGCTGGACAAGAGACAGTTAGGCATTTTTTCAGATCCGGAGGTTCATCGGGAACTATTGCAAAAGCAATGTCTGCCTATGATAAAGATTTTAGTGACGCCGTTTACGGTATTGAAGGTGACGGCCGATACGTGACAGAAAACCGTTTGAAAAAAATGCTGACTTTTGAAGGTGAGCTTATCGAAGAACGTTTGAGCCGTGAAAAACATCCAAATAAACTTTTTTTTAGTTACGCCAATACGGTTGCCACAATAGATTTTGCCAAACAATTTAAAGGTCACGGCTGGGTTGGAATCAGATACCAAATTGAACCTGACGAGGCTTATAACGAAATTATTCTGCACATTCGTTTTAAAGAAACTGACGCAAGACTTCAACAAGAAACACTGGGAATTTTAGGTGTAAACTTAATTTACGGTGCTTTTTACAAATACAACGATCCTAAACGATTACTTCGTTATTTATACGATCACTTAGACAAAGACCAGCTTGAAATTGATACTATTAACTTCTCAGGACCCCGTTTTGCTGATGTTGATAATCGTTTGATGAGTTTACAATTGGTTAAAAACGGAATGACGGATGCGGTAATGTTTAATCCTGAAGGAAAAAATATTCTGCCTGCTGCTATTTTATACAAAAAGAATCTTCTTGCTTTAAGAGGAAGTTTCCGTCCGGTTACGAAAGTAAATATGGACATGTACGAGAAATCATTAAAGATGTTTCTTGAAGAAAACAAGGTTGAAAAAGACAATACTCTTGTTGTTTTTGAGATTACACTTTCGAATTTGCGTTCGGATGGTGAAATTGATGAACGCGACTTTATGGACAGGGCTGAATTGCTTTGTTCTCTGGGACAAACTGTTATGATTTCAAATTTTCAGGAATATTATAAGGTTGTTGAATATTTTGCTAATTATACCAAAGCCAGAATGGGATTGGCAATGGGAGTTAACAATTTAGTAGATATTTTTGATGAGAAATATTACCGTCATTTAAGTGGCGGAATTCTGGAAGCTTTTGGAAAACTATTTTACCGCGATATGAAAGTTTTCTTATATCCAATGCTTGATGAAAATGGTGTATTAATGAATTCAAGCAACTTAAAAGTACATCCTAGAATGAAAGAATTGTACAAATTCTTTAAATTCAACGGAAAAGTGGTTGATATTGCTGATTATGATCCGCATAATCTGGAGGTTTTCTCTCGCGAAGTTTTAAAAATGATCAATCAGGGAAAAACGGGTTGGGAACATATGCTTCCTACCGGTATTCCGGAAATTATAAAAGAACACCACCTTTTTGGTTATCATCCGGAAAAGGAATTGGAGCAAAATGCATAAAAAAATCCCCAAAAAGAAAGGTTTTCTTTTTGGGGATTTTTTTTTAGTTTTCAGTTTTCAGTCACAGTTTTAAGTCGCAGTTTGTCAGGCTGACAACTAAAAACTGTGACTGAAAACTGAAAACTACTTCAAAATCTGTGCGGCGTGTTCTTTGGTTTTTACTTGTGAAATTACCTCATCGATAATTCCGTTTTCATCGATTACGAAAGTTGTTCTGTGAATTCCATCGTATTCTTTTCCCATGAATTTCTTTGGTCCCCAAACGCCAAACGCGTTGATTACAGATTTGTCTTCATCTGCTAATAATGGAAAAGGAAATTCGTATTTGTCTTTGAATTTTAATTGTGCTTTCTGACTATCGGCACTTACGCCTAATAGTTCGTAATTATTAGCTTTAAAACGTTCAAAATTATCTCGTAAGTCACAAGCTTCGGCGGTACAACCCGGCGTACTTGCTTTTGGATAAAAGAAAACTACTAATTTTTTTCCGGTATAATCAGCCAGTTTATGTGTTTTTCCGTCTTGGTCTACTCCTGAAAAGTTTGGTGCTTTATCACCTTTTTGTAATGTTATCATTTATTTATATTTTTTAGATTATTGGATTTTTAGACTAGTTTAGATTTTAGGGCTACTTAGATTTTAGAAAATAATTTAAAAATAATTAACCATTTACAATTTACAATTCACAATCAAAATAGTGCTATTTTTACATCAATAAAAATACGGAAATGAATAAAGAAGCCCGCGTACAATTTGTTATAAATACGTTAAAAGAACTCTACCCTACTATACCTGTCCCTTTAGATCATAAGGATCCTTATACATTATTAATTGCTGTTTTGCTTTCGGCGCAATGTACAGATGTTCGTGTAAATCAGATTACGCCTTTGCTTTTTGCAAAAGCTGATAATCCGTATGATATGGTGAAAATGTCGGTGGAAGAAATTAAGGAAATTATTCGCCCGTGTGGATTGTCGCCAATGAAATCAAAAGGAATTCATGGTTTATCTGAGATTTTGATTGACAAATATAATGGTGAAGTTCCGCAGAGTTTTGAGGCGCTTGAATCGCTGCCTGCTGTTGGTCATAAAACGGCAAGTGTTGTAATGTCACAGGCTTTTGGCGTTCCTGCTTTTCCGGTTGATACACACATTCACAGATTGATGTACAGATGGAATCTCTCGAACGGTAAAAATGTGGTGCAGACTGAAAAAGATGCGAAAAGATTATTTCCCAGAGAAATCTGGAACGATTTACATTTGCAGATTATTTGGTACGGACGTGAATATTCGCCTGCAAGAGGCTGGAGTTTAGAGAAGGATATTATTACGAGAACGATTGGCAAAAAATCAATAATCGAAGAAGCCGCTAAAAAGAAAGTTTAGCGGCTTTTTTGATATTTCTATTTATTGACTGCTTTTTAACGCATTGTATTCATTTGTCATATCCAGCGATCTGTATATTCCCAAAAGTGATTTATATGCGTCTTCGTTTTTGGGTTCGATAATCAATGCTTTTTTCAGATAAGGAATTGCACTTTTTACAATTTCGTCTTTTTGAGCGTCCAGTTTATCGTATTCTTTCATTTCTGCCGGAGAGTTTCCTAATAAAGCCATTTGATCCACTAACACTTTTTTTAATTGCACTTTTACATAAGCCAGGTTGATGTAACAATCAATACAATTTTGATTGAGCTGTATTCCTTCATCATAATATTTTTCGGCATTAGGATAATCTTTGGTTTCCATATACGAGAAAGCCAGTGAATTTAATATTTCTTCTTTTTTAGAAGGTGGCGATGCATCTCTTGGTTTTTCATATAAACCGGCTATAATATTTGATTCTCTTGCACTTCTGTTAATAAAAGCTTCTTCTTCTTTTGTTTTTTTGTTTGTAGCATAAAAAACAATTCCTTTTCCGCTATAGTTTATTTTCTTTAGCCTTTCATAATATTTTATTGCCGATGGGTAATCTTTTCCTGTTAAGGAGGCTGATGCAGCATTGAGTAAGTTTAAGGTGTCTTTTTTATCAAACTGGTACACTTCGTAGCTCTTATCTGCGCTTTCTTTAAATTTCCCTGCCTTGAAATCACTGTAAGCGCCATCTACAAGCTTAGATTTCATTTCTTTTAACGCTAAGTTTGCCTTAAATGCATATTTGTAATTGCGGGAATCGTTTTCATACAAAAGTACATCCTGATAGGCACCGGAAGCTATAGCAAAATTTGCTGCAGCATCTATATTTTTGGTTGCCAAATCTTTATAGACATTTCCTTTTGTAAAAAAGAAATCCGATTTTATTTCATCAGGAGCATTTATAACGAGATATTCTACTTTTTTTAGAATTGCACAAGCTTCTTCGGTTTTTCCTTTTTCAAAATAAGATTGCGCTTCTTTTATTTCATCTTTTTGAGCAAATGCTGCGTAATTTATCAATAGCAAGATTGATAATATCTTAATGTTCTTTTTCATTTTTCAATTAGGTTTGGTTGTTAAATAGAACTAACGGCTGGTTTATAATTTTTTGGTTTACCGTTTTCGGGACAAATAATAAATACTTAAAGTATATTGTAAAAGTGCTTCTTTTACTTAACTATAAATTAAGATTCACAACAAAACAAAATGAAATAGAGGCAGTGTAATTTTTCTTCATAAATTATTGGTTATTGGTTAAACATTTATTTCTCTGACATTTAGCATAATTTTGAATATTTTTAAACATCTCAAGCATTTTAATACGAAAAACTTTCTATTAAAGTAATTTAGCTGAATAAAAAAAAACTTTTTAACTAAAATAAGATAAATATTGAATAAATCAATAAAAAATATTTAAAATATCAAACTTTAACAAACAAGCATTTTAAAATGTCTGTAAAAACTAAGAAATAATTACTTAAAATTTGATATACAATAGGATAACAATGAAATAAAAAATAGGAAGCAAAAAAAAACTCACTATCTGTATTTAAATACAAATAGTGAGCTTTTTAACCAAAACGACCATTTGGTTTTTCTTTCGAAATAAACATCCGACAAAGTAGTGGGCTGTTTAATTAGCTATAATCTCAAAACTTTTATCATCAATTTTCACAACTGTAAGTGCTTGTGAATAGTTTAATAAAAAAGAAACCACTTCTTTTTTAGGTTTTAAGTTTTTTGAAGCTAATGCCTTTTTAGAGTAAATTTTCGCCATACTATGAAATGATTTATTATAGTATAACGAGCTAACATTCAAAATAGTATTAGTTGGTTAAAATAATTTGATGTTTATCAATAATTTTTCTCAAATTCATTAATGCATAACGCATTCTGCCTAAAGCTGTATTAATACTCACGCCTGTAAGCTCTGATATCTCTTTAAAGCTCATATCCTGATACATACGCATCACTAATACTTCTTTTTGATCTTCGGGAAGTTCTTCTATTATTTTTTTCAGATCAACTTCAACCTGATCAAAAATCATTTTATTTTCGATTGTTAAAGAGTCATCAGACATTACAGAAAAAATAGAAAATTCTTCGGTTTCTCTGTACATTGGCATTTTTTTGGTCTTGCGGAAATGATCGACAATTAAATTGTGAGAGATTCGCATTACCCAGGGTAAAAATTTACCTTCTTCGTTATATGAGTTGGATTTTAAAGTTTTAATAACTTTAATAAATGTATCCTGAAAAATGTCGTTTGAAATATCTCTATCAGCGATCTTAGAATATATAAATCCATATATCTTAGACTCGTGCCTTTTTATTAATGTTGCCAGGGCATTTTCGTTGCCTTCAACATAATTTTTTACTAATAGAGCGTCTGGAATATGCAGATCAGCCATAATACTACTTTTTTAGTTCTTGTTTAAAATTTGGAGTAATTTCTAAAAAGTAGTTTTATATAATAGGCTTTCCTGAGTTATGTTAATATTGAGTCCAAATTTAACAAATATTTTTTTTAAAAAGCAAATGATTCATGTAATAATTAATAATAAAATCACAAATAATATACATTAAAATTAAACTTTGCCAATAAACTAATCAAAAATGTCAAATAATTGGAATGTTTTAACAAATTAAAAATAGTGATGTAAATTATCTAAATATCTTATTTTAAACAAGTTACATCACTATTTTTAGTAGTATTATTAGTATTTAAATCTTATTGATAGACTCTTACATAGTCTACATAATACTTTTGCGGCAGTACGGTATCATCTACCTCAGGCCCTCCAAAGTTACCTCCAATGGCTAAATTTACAATAATATAAAATGGTTTATTGAACGGCCAGGTGTCTTCGTTTTTAACTTCGGGATTAAATGTATAGACGAGTGTTGTATCAACAAAAAAATCAATTTTATCCTTTGTCCATTCAATGGCATAAACATGATATCCTTCTTCTATTTTAGGAAATTCTGTTCTTTTTGTATTAATTGTATTTCCATGGCTGTCTTGCGTATGCAATGTAGTATAGACCATATGAGGATCACGTCCTATATATTCTAAAATATCTATTTCGCCTGTTTTTGGCCATTTTACTTCATCTATATTAGCGCCAAGCATCCAGAAAGCAGGCCACAAGCCATGACCAACGGGCAGTTTTGCTCTGGCTTCTATTCGTCCATACAAAAATGATTTTTTACCTTTTGTGGTTATTTTGGTCGAAGTATATTTATCTCCTTCTTTTCTGGCTTCGATAATTAAATTGCCGTCTTTTATTTCGTGATTGGTTTTGGTATAAATTTGTCTTTCATTATTTCCATAACCGCATAAATTTGGACATCCATCGCCTAATTCGAAATTCCAAAAGGATTCATTTACTTTCTTTTTATTGAAATTTTCTTCCCAGACAAGTTTTCTCGCTGTTTGTTGTGCCAGACAGAAACTGCTTATCATAAATAGTAATACTACTTTTTTCATGCTGTTCTTTTTAAATTACAAAAATTAAGAAGGCCAGCCTAAACTGACCTTCTTACTTCATTCTTACTAATTAATTATATTCTATTGATATACTTTTACATAATCAATCTCCATTGTAGATTGTGTAAAAGCTGTATCAATATTACCGCCCAGATTTCCTCCCATTGCTACATTTAGAATTAAGAAAAAGTCTTTATTAAATGGTAGAGAACTGTCATTTGGAACTTTGTGAATTTGTACATCATCAACATAAGTTGTTACAGATGCCGGACTCCAAATTGCTTTATAAGTGTGAAATTCTGTTGAAACATTAGGAATAGTTTTTGAACCTGAGTTTCCGCCTCCTCCGGAATGTCCGGGATAATGCAGCGTACTCAGAATTACATTTTGATTGTTTCCTACGTGTTCCATAATATCAATTTCTCCACAAGCCGGCCACGGATTGGTTGCAAAATTTGATCCAAGCATCCAAATTGCAGGCCAGGTTCCGGCGCCAATTGGAAGTTTAGCGCGAATCTCGATTTTTCCGTAAGTAAATTTAAATTTACCGTCGGTTTTTAATCTCGCCGAAGAATAATCTGCACCTCCTGAAGCTTCTTTTTTAGCTGTAATTTTCAAGCTTCCGCCCTGAACGATTACATTTGTTGCTGCGTTGGTATAATTTTGTTTTTCATTATTTCCCCAGCCATTGTCTCCTTTTCCAAGATCATAATTCCATTTTGTTGCATCTGGCGCTCCATCGGTATTAAATTCGTCTGACCATACTAAATTTGTATAATCTACTTCAGGACCATTGTTTTGAGTTGGTTTTGTGGTGGTAAAAATATGATACCATGCCAAGGCAGGATTTCCTCCCATAACGGCTCTAACCACCATTCTGTTTGCTGTAATTGACAGGATTTCATAAGAACTCTGACCAATATAATACCCCATAAATCCTCCATCGGCGAAGTTTAACATTGTTCCGCGCGTTTGTGTAGCGTGATCCGGATTTTTTGTTACAAATGATTCTGAAGGGCTTAACGTTACTGTTTTTTTACCACTTGTATTATAGCTTAAACATGCGTCATCTGGCGAGCTTCCTCCTGCTACACTTGCAAAAGCAGCATTAAAGAATGTGGATCCTCCATTATCTAATTCAAATTTCAACTGCTCTCCATCAAGTGAGAATGTCAATACATTATCGTATAAACAACTGCTTGCCGGCGAAGCTGCTTTTTCAAACGCTGCTGCCTGATAATAATTTGCATAATAATTTTTAGTGGCATCGCCATCATTTTGACCTACACCTAAATGTCCTGGTTCTGATGCTGACCAATACCATTTTTTAGATGATCCGGCAGTTAAAAACTGAACGGCTTCGGGATCACTAAAGTCGCTTAAAACGGTAACATCAATCGCCGTGTTTGATGCAACTCCTCCTCTGCCTGTAGCGATAACGGTAACAGTATAAGTGTTAACGTCGGTTTTGGCAAAACGCTTCGTAAGTTTCCCACTTGGAGAATTTTCTGAAGTTCCGTCGCTAAATACGTATTTATACGAAATAGCATTATCTGCAGTAGCAATTAATTTTACTGCTCCTGAACCGTCTCCGTATGGAGTATCGGCTGTTTTTCCAACAATCTCGGCTGTTATTTTAAGATTTGTTGGTGCATCTATTGATCCAAATGTGTAATCGTCTTTTTGACAACCCGTCATCAGGAGAATCGCAAATAAGGATACTATTTTTATGATTATTTTTTTACTCATGATTTCTTATTTTAATTGGATTGTTTTATATCGTCAAAATAATAGGTAGAACCTGTTCCCATTTGTCCAAAGTCAGGAAATAAAATTACTCTGTCGTATTTAATGCTGGTACTAAAACCAGCCGCACTTGTAAG
The DNA here is from genome assembly GCF_025947065.1 of Flavobacterium sp. N1736. Classification (NCBI taxonomy): domain Bacteria; kingdom Pseudomonadati; phylum Bacteroidota; class Flavobacteriia; order Flavobacteriales; family Flavobacteriaceae; genus Flavobacterium; species Flavobacterium sp. N1736. The sequence continues at coordinate 456,949 of NZ_CP109994.1, read as the reverse complement.
ATCAAATGTTAAAACCTGCCATGCATTTGCTACCGTTGTTGCTGCATGAACTTCAATAAATACAGTTGGATTATTATTTCCATCTTTTGGAGACGTTGAAAGTTCCATTTTGTACAATATATCAGCGCCCACCTTTGGTGACCAAACATTTACTTTTACTGTTGTTCCTTTTGTATAATCGAGCGTGTTTTCCAAATTTAAACTTGCACCGCCCCAAACTTCTGCGCCTGCTTTTTTGTCTAATTTTAAAACTTTATCAGATACATTAATTCCGGTTTTATTTGGATTTGCAATAATAGATGCATCAACATTACCAAAACCACCCCAAGTATACGTTAACGAAGCTGATTCAAAATCAAGTGGCAATTGAATAGCTTGTGAAGCTGTTTTGTAGAAATAAATATTATCAACAAAAACAGTTCCGCCAGCCCATGGTGTTCCTACCAATTTTAATTGAAAAATATCTGCAACTGTTAATCCCTGACTCGTAAATGCCGAAATTGGAATATCAATACTTGTCCATTGATTCGCCGTTAGATCTTTTACAACTGGTTTTTCTCCGTTGGTTTTACTAATTAAAGAAGTTTCGATTTTTTGCAAATCTGCTGTCCAGACATCCATATGCAAATATTCCATACCAGAAACATCAATCGTAACATTATCTGCCAAAGCAATTCCCTGATAGCTTAATTTAATATAATTCAGCATTTTATCTCCATTTAAATCAAACTCAGTCCAGCTGCTGCCTTGTCCTGCCTGACCCCAATCCGGAAAATAATTAGTTCCTGCTACATTGGTGTATTTCGAACCATAAATAGAAATTACATCGCCCGCTTGTCTGTTTGGCGGAGCCGGTGCCGATGTTGTTGGATTAAGAACTAACTTGGCTGTAACCTGAAGTGTTTTTTCTGTAGTTTGTATCGCAGCGCTTTTTGAAACTACACGAATGGTGTAAACTCCGGCTTCCTGATACGTATACGAAATGGATTCGCCATTATTTGCCGAAACCGGATTTGGTTTTCCTGTTTCTCCAAAATAAACATCATAAAACAAAGCAAAATCTGCGGTTGCCTTAACGGTTATTTTTTTAGATACTGATAAATCATTGGTTACTTCTACAACTAAATTTTGAGGTGCTTTAAATGAAACCACAACTTCCTGATCAACTTGGGTTGTTTTTCCATTTAATCCCATTGCTATAATTTTAGCATGATAAACGCCTTCTTTATAATTGTGTGCTACATTTGCTCCTGTAGAAAAATAATCTGACTGGGCACTTCCATCACCAAAATCAATTTTATATTGCGTTACACCTTCACCATTAGGCAAAAAAGTAACCTTACCTGTATTGTCCTGCGTTACTGTGGTCAAAGCCGATATATTCGTTGGCGCACTTAAACCTTCTAAATCAATATCGCTGTTTTCATCGCTTGAGCAACTAAAAAATAGTGCCAAAACGAAAAGACTTATAATAGAATGTATTTTTTTCATAATTGATGTTTTTTAATATCCTGGATTTTGTTTCCAATTTCCGTTTGCAAACTGAATTTCTTCAATTGGAAGTGGAAATAATTCGTTTTTATTCGCTTTAAAACCTGGAATTGTTCCGACTGCTTTTCCGGTTCTAACCAAATCGAAAAAACGATGTCCTTCTCCAAAAAGCTCCAATCTTCTTTCCGCCAGAATAAAATCAGTCAATGCTGCGCCTGAAGCTGATATGTCGTGATTATTATCTCCAAAAGCACGTCTTCTAACCTGATTTAGATATTCTCTTGCTTTTCCATCATCAATTCCGCCCCTGTTATACGCTTCGGCAGCCATTAATAAAACATCTGCATAACGAATTGACCTGTAGTTGTTTGGGTTTGTTAAATTCAAATCTCCGTTGGCATTTGCGCTTCTTTTTCTTGGAAGGTACTTTCTGTTGAAAAATCCTGTGTCTTCATTCCCTTTTCCGTATGATACGCCACTATTAGCTGCAGCAAAAGCTACAATATCTAAAATAGCAACATCTTTACGTTTGTCTCCAACTTCAAAAGCATTTGCTGATTCCTGTGTTGGGATATTAAAACTAAAACCAGAAGAAAATAATGGTCCTGTATAATTTCGAATTCCGCTAAAACCTACAGCAACGTTTCCTTCGCTACATTGTAAACAAGTAAAACCTGCTCCTTCAACATCTGTATATTGAACTTCAAAAACAGATTCAGGTCCGTTTTCTCCATCCGCTTCAAACAACTTATTATAATTTGTTTCTAATGAATAAGATGATGTTGTTATTAAAGCCTGCAAAGTAGTTGCCGCTTGTGCAAATTTTCCCTGATACAAATAGGCTTTTCCTAATAATGCCTGAGCAGCTCCTTTTGTAGCCCGTCCTTTTTGAACAGCATTTGGAGATAAATTTTCCGACGCGAATATCAAATCAGATTCGATAGAAGCATACACTTCTGCAGCTGATGAACGCGGAATTGTTTTTTCATCTCCAATTTTAAACCTCGCATCGCCTTTCATTGGTATACCACCAAACCATTTTACTAATTCAAATTGGTAATACGCTCTAAGAAAACGTGTTTCGGCTATAAGCTGTGTTTTTCCTGCAAAATCTGTTTTGTTTTGAAATTCAAGTATATAATTGGCTCTTTGAACCCCGGCAAACATCCAGTTCCAGATATCTCTTAAATTACTGTTTACTTCCGTATGAATCATGTCGTCTACTTGTTGAAAACCAATTACATCTGTAGGGCTTTCTCCTCCGCATAAAGTATTATCCGAAGCAATTTCTCCTAATAAAACATTTACATAAGAGGACTGAAGCAAATCATAAGCGGCAACTAATGCATTGTCATAATCTTCTTTAGCATTAAAATAATTTTCAGAATCTATAGAATAAGGCACTTTAGGATCAACAAAATCATCTGAACAAGAAGTTGTTACAGTTGAAATCAATGTTATCGTCAGCAGTGTTGTAAATAAATATTTTTTCATTTTAATTGAAATTAAAAATTAATGTTTAAGCCCAATAAATAAGTTCTTGGGATAGGATAGAATCCGTAATCGATTCCACCTCCAATTGGTGCCCCATTTGAAGCGCCAGGGTCAAAACCTTTGTATTTGGTAAATGTGTATAAATTATTTACTCCCGTATAAAGTCTTAATTTTGTTATTCCGGCTTTTTGGGATATCTGTGGATTAAGTGTATATCCTACCTGAATATTCTGGATTCTGAAATAAGAAGCATCTTCAACAAAATAATCTGAAAAATTATTATTTGATGTAGCACTTGTGGTCACTCTCGGCACAGTGGTGCTGGTTCCTTCTCCTGTCCATCTGTCCAAAACATAATCTAATCGATTTGCATAAGGATTTGTTCGTTCATAATTACGAACCATATCGTTTCCGACAGAAGCAAATGTGTAAACGGCAAAATCTAAATTTTTATAATTCAATTGTAAATTGAATCCCATTGTGGCATTTGGAATTGGATCTCCAATATTCGTTTTGTCTTTTGTATCAATTACGCCATCTCCGTTAACGTCTACAAAACGAAGATCACCCGGTTTAGCATCGGCACCTAAAGCAAGCTGAGACGGATGCGCATCAACTTCGGCCTGATTTTGAAAAATACCGTCTGTTTTATATCCGTAAAAATATCCGATAGGCAATTTTTTCTGACCCGGTAAAGCTTCTTCCATTCTTGCAGGAAATGGCTGTCCTACTCCAAAAGCACCACCTTCTATAACTCTTGTTCCATTATTAACTTCTAATACTTCATTTTTAATGAATGTTACATTATAACCAACACTCATATTGAAGTTATCTGAAAATTTTGCTTTATAATCTATCGCAAATTCCAATCCTGAATTTCTTACTGTTCCTGCATTTAAAGTTGGAGAACTTGCCCCCGGAGCACCTGTGCCATTAATTCCTGAAACCGGAATATTCGGGATTAATAAATCTTTTCTGGTATCGATAAAATAATCTGCAACTATAGAAAATTTGTCATTGAATAATCTCATATCAAAACCAACATCAAATTTTTTGGCTTCTTCCCATTTTAAATCAGGATTTGGCACTTGTCCCGTAGCAGTTCCGTTAACTAATGCTTTATCAAAAACGTAAGTTGCTTCTCCGTTTAAAAGTCCTAAATAACCATAATTTGGAATTTGGTCATTTCCTAAAGTACCGTAACTGGCTCTGAATTTTAAGAAATTTACTGTTTTTGATTCTCCAAAGAAACCTTCATCAGATATTACCCAACCTCCTGTAAAAGAAGGAAAATAAGCCACTTTGTTTCCCGGTCCGAATTTGGTAGATGAATCACGTCTAAGCATTGCAGAAAGCAAATATTTCCCTTTATAATCATATTGTACTCTTCCAAAATAAGAAAGCCTTCTTTGGTCGTATACATAAGAAGTATTGTTTAGCGTATTTGACAAACCTTTTGTTAAAGAAATATCCGCATACTCCCAGGAGTTGTTTGGCACATCATAACCAGTTGCAGTAAGGCCGTTACCCCATTCTTTAAAAATAGTTGTACCAATAGTTCCCACAATATTATGGCTTTCAGCAATTTTAGTTGTATAAGTTCCAAAAAGGTCAAATGAATAATTGTTATCATTTACAGCACCTTGAGTAACAGAGCTTCTTTGTACATCAAAAACTTTTCCGCCATAACTAATTTGTTTTCCAAATGTTTTTGACTCACTGTTTGAAGTATTAAAACCTATTGAACTTGATAATACAAATCCTTTGAAAATTTTATAATCCAAACCAAAATTTCCGTTTATTTTTTTGTAGTTGTAATCATTATATGTATTATCAATTTGTGCCAGCGGATTGATGATTTCGTTTCCTAAAGTGGTTGGTATTTTAGTAAAATCACCATTATCATCATATACATTAAACGTTCCCGGTACATTTAAGGCATTAAACAAAACAGAACCTAAACCATTCTCGTTTAATGTTTTTCGGGTAAAATAAGTGTAAATAACGTTTGTTTTTAATTTGAATTTATCACTCAAATCTGCCGTCATTCCTATTCTCGCCGTATTTCTTAAAAAACCGGATTTATCACCGCCAACAATTCCTTCCTGATCTAAATGTGAACCACTTATAGAGTATGTGATTTTTTCTGATCCGCCCGAAATAGTTAAATCGTTATTAATAATAGGAACTCCTTTTTTAAATACTTCGTCTTGCCAGTTTGTACCATTTCCTAAACCACTTACATTTGGATAAGGAAGTGCCTGACCGCCATTAGCATAACTTTCGTTTAATAAAAGCGCATATTCTGTAGCATTTAAAGTTGGTAATTTTCGGGATGTTTCCTGAAATCCTGTATAGCTATTAAAGGATACTTTTGTTTTTGTATTTTTTTTACCCATTTTAGTAGTAATCAAAATAATTCCGTTTGCACCAATAGTTCCATAAATAGCCGCTTGCGCATCTTTAAGAACTGTAATCGTTTCAATATCATTTGGATTAAGTAAACCCAATTCACCAACATAACCATCAATAATTGCTGTTGGGCCATTTTGACCATTTGTTGCAACACCACGAATACGAATATCTAATCCCGCACCCGGCGCTCCGGATTGTGTTGTAACATTTACACCTGCAACAGTTCCCTGCAGTGCTTGCTCTACTTTTATTGGTTTTAAAATATCAAGTGTTTTACTGTCGACTACAGAAACTGATCCTGTTACTTCTCTCTTCTTTTGGCTACCATAACCAATCACTACAACTTCGTCCAATGATTTAGAATCCTCACTCATCTTGACAGTAACTTTTGGTCCCGAAACCACAATTTCCTGCGTTCGATACCCTATATAACTTAAAACAATTGTGGTGCCGGTTGAAACACCCGAAAGTTTAAAAGATCCATCGAAATCTGTAGTGGTGCTTTTCGACGAATTTTTAACTTTTACATTCACGCCAGGCAATGATAAACCTGCGCCATCAAGTACAGTTCCGCTTACATCTAATGTTTGCGCGAACGCAAAAGAAGTAAACAGTAACAATACCATTAATAATAATTTTGGTTTCATAATTAGTTAGTTTTTATTGAAGATAAATTTATCTTATCTGTTTAAGAATACGATAAAATTAACCACAACAAAAAACATACATCATAAAAAAAATACAGTAAAAATAAATATACATCAAAAAACACCCTTGTTTAACTACAAAACAAGAATGTTAATTTCTTTAACAAATAAGTGTTAAAAACACAACAAAAGGTTAATGTTGTGGTAATGTATAGTTGCTTTTGAAGCAATTTCTGACTTACTATACAGCGAGGATATATTCAACTAAACCGATTTCGTGCTGTAAGTCCATTTTTTTACGCAAACGATACCTTTTTATTTCAACGCTTCGTACCGAAATATTAAATAACGGCGCAATTTCTTTTGATGAAAGATTAAGTCTCAGATAAGCACAAAGTCGCAAATCATTTGGAGTAAGTAAAGGATGAAGTTGTTTGATGCGTTTTAGAAAATCTTTGTCCGCATTATCAAAAGCTTCTTTAAAAACTTTCCAGGAATCTTCTTCAGTAATATTATCGTTGATTGTTCTAATAACCGATTTGATATTTTTATTATCGCCCGGCGAATTCTTCTTCAAGTCTTCCTTAATAAAAGCCAAAAGTTCATTTTTACTGTTTAAACTCATGGTTGAAACTGCCAACTCGCGATTTTTGTTATCAACATCCTGCGATAATTGCTCGTTTCTCAGTTTCATTAATTGCTGCTCATTTTCAAGCTCTTTAATTTCGAGTAAAAGATTATTTTCTTCAATTAATTTTTCTTTTTGCTTTTGATAAAAGTTTCGATACGCTTTATTAATAAAATATCCAATTACAATTAATAGCAGCAAATAAATAAAGCAGGCGAGATTGGTCAGATACCAAGGTTTTAAAACTACAAAAGTATAACTCGCTGTATTTTGCAAAAGTGTATTGGCATATTTTGCACGCACTTTAAACGTATATTTTCCGGGAGAAAGATTTTTGAAATTTACCGAAGATTTTGTACTCCATTCGCTCCATTCGTTCTGAAATCCTTCTAATAAATACTGATATTCTGAATTGATATATTTGTTGTATTCCGGAACAGTGTAATTTAATGTGATATTATTTTCGGTAGATTTAAAACTTCCTTCATTATTTAAGACCACATTTTTTAGAATCTGATTTTGTTTATTGATGAAAATCTCAGAAATAGAAACTACATAATTCTTAAAACTTAAATCGTCAATATTAAGCGTATAATAACCATCTGTAGTACCTATTAAATACGTTGATTTTGAGATTTGTGTAATGTTTTCAAAACCCAGCATCGAATTGGTTAATGAAGACGGAATTGGGATTACATTTTGCTTTAATTGATGACTCAGTTTACTTGCAGAAAAATAATGAATGTAATTTTTTGAAAACAGCCATATTTTATTTGACTGATCTACAATTAATTTACCCGAAGTATATTCGTCCTTTTCGAAAATAGAACTCAGTAATTTATCTTTTTCAAATTGTTTTGTTGACGGATTTAATTTGAAGATTCCATCTTTATAAGCATAATAAATAACATTATTGAATTTTGTTAAACTGGCATTTTTTCCTTTTTTGGGAGACGAATATGCGTAAAATTCTTTTATTTTTAAAAACGTATGATCAAGTTTGAATCTAAAAATACCTTTGTATTCATGGCTGACATAAACCTCCAGATTTGGTGTAATTTCAAAATAACGCGACGAATAATTAAATCCTTCTATTTTATTTTTGAATTTCCATTGATTATTAACTTTCTCCAAAACCGAAATTCCGTAATAATTTCCCTGAAGTAATATGTTTTTATTATTTGGCGAAGGCTCAAACTTCCAGGTTCCTGAACCCGAAAAAATATTTCTTGCAGCTGTATTATCAATAACAAAAGTTCCTGAATCATGTCCGCAAAACAGCGTATTCTCATAAAGATACAAAGACCAAACCTGCCCTTTTGTTCCGTTTATAAAATGAAAATCATCTGTACTCTGGTATTTTTTACAAAACAAACCCTGATTTGTTCCCACATACAACATTCCGTTATACGAAATAGAAGCATAAACAGTCCCTAATACGCCCGTATCATCTGTAAAACTGTGTACCGGCGTTTGCAGATTAATGCAGTTAATTCCGTTATCAAGACCCACCCAAACGTTCTGATCTTTATCTTCAAATAAGGACAGTGCCGTATTATTGCTTAATCCTTTGCTTTGCGAAATATGATAATTTAGTTTTCCTGTATCCGATAAAATAAAAATTCCGTTAGAAACAGTTCCCAAAGCATAACTGCCATTCTCAAGACGCTGGCTGCTATACACAAAACCTGATTTTATCTGCGCATCGACTTCTGTTGCAAAAGGCGTTAAAGTCGTTCCGATAAGCTTATAAAATCCATCTAACTGCGTCTGAATCAATAAACCTTCATCAATTGTAAAAACATTGACAATTGTATATTTTTTTAGAATTGGATGATCAGAAATCAATTTTCCTTTTCCTTCTTCTATTTCAAAAAGCCCTTCATTTATGGTTTGATAATAAATAGAATTTTTAGTGCTAAACGATTTTATAACACCATTTTTTGGCGAAATAATTTTAAACGTCTTTGTCTTTGTATCATAAATATAAATTCGGTTAAGCGATTGAAACAATATCCATTGATCGTATTTTAAAATATTCCAAAACTGTTCGTCATCCAGAATTTTATTTTTAATGGTATCGCTTAGCGAAGTATATTTTAGTTTTCCGTTTGACTGGCGAGTCCAGTAACCAAAATTCATATAGCAGCCTGTGTAAATCTTATTATCGATTACTTTTACAGATCGCATTATTGTTTCGTTGGGCGTTGGATATAATTCCCAATTTGTTCCGTTATATTCTAAAAGCCCTTCGTTATTGGCAAAATACATCAGGTTCTGTTCATCCTGCGAAATCATCCAGCTTTGATTCCCGGCTCCGTACAAAGTCGAAGGGTATTTTACAATTGGCGGTAACTCCTGCGAAAACAGGAAAAAACCCATTAAAAAACAAAGAATAGAAAGTGTAGTTTTCAAAATTTGGTCAGAATATTAAAATAGTATTAAAGCAGTCCTAAAATAACTTATTTTATATTAAAACAATCTATTTGCTATAATTAATTTAAATATCTAAAATAAAACATGCCACAGATTTCACAGATTAAAATGATTTATATTGTAAGTGTTTTTTTTGCCAAGAATTACACAAATTAGCAAAAATTAAATTGTGGATAAACTATTGTCGCGAAAATTCGTGGCGACAAAGTTTCACGCAGATTTGGCAGATTTAAGCAGATATTTTGATAATCTTTAAAATCATTTAATCTGTGGCAAAAACAATTAGCGAAATTCGTGGCGAAAAAGTTTCACGCAGATTAAGCAGATATTTTGATAATTTTTGAAATCATCTAATCTGTGGCAAAAACAATTAACGAAAATTCGTGGCGAAAAAGTTTCACGCAGATTTGGCAGATTAAGCAGATATTTTGATAATCTTTGAAATCATTTAATCTGTGGCGAAAATTCGTGGCGAAAAAGTTTCACGCAGATTTGACAGATTAAGCAGATATTTTGATAATCTTTAAAATCATTTAATCTGTGGCAAAAATAATTAGCGAAAATTCGTGAAAATCGTGGCGAAAAAAAAATCGTACGCTTTACTGAGAACTGAAACTGTGACTGAAAACCAATTATCATTTAGTTAAAATTTGGAACAATCTCATTAACAGAACTCAACTCAAAATTGATTACTTTTGTAGAAATTGACTTTTTTTATGCAAATTGACCTTTCGAAACTCGACCCAAAACATAATATCATCATTAAAGGAGCGCAGGTACATAATTTAAAAAATGTAGATGTTGCCATTCCCAGAAACAAACTTGTCGTAATTACAGGGCTTTCAGGCTCAGGAAAGTCAAGTTTGGCATTTGATACTTTATACGCCGAAGGACAACGCCGTTATGTAGAAAGTTTATCATCATACGCGCGCCAGTTTTTAGGCAGATTAGACAAACCAAAAGTAGAATACATAAAAGGCATTGCTCCGGCAATTGCAATTGAGCAAAAAGTAAATACTACAAATGCCCGTTCGACTGTTGGAACTTCGACTGAAATATACGACTATGTTAAACTTTTGTTTGCGAGAATTGGACGTACTTATTCGCCGGTTTCCGGTCAGGAAGTCAAAAAAAATACGGTTACAGATGTCGTTTCAGATGTAAAAAGTTTTGAATTAGACAGTAAATGGTTATTGCTTTCCCCAATTCATCTTGAAGAAGGACGCCAGCTCGAAGACAAACTTAAAGTACTTTTACAACAAGGTTTTGCCCGTATTTTAGTCGATAACGAAATGGTTCGTTTAGACGAATTTACACCAACAGATCTTCATAAATTAGACAATAAAGATATTTTATTAATCATTGACAGAATTGTTGTTAAAGACGAAGAAGAATTCTATAATCGTCTTGCAGATGCTGTACAAACTGCTTTTTTTGAAGGAAAAGGAATTTGTTATTTACAGGAATTAGGTTCAGATAAAAGATTATCTTATTCTAACAATTTTGAATTGGATGGCATTACTTTTTTAGAACCAAATGTACATTTATTCAGTTTTAATAATCCGTATGGCGCTTGTCCGGTTTGCGAAGGTTACGGAAATATTATTGGTATTGATGCTGATCTGGTTGTTCCTAATACTTCATTATCTGTTTTTGAAAGTGCCATTTATCCGTGGCGAGGCGATAGCATGAGCTGGTACAAAGACGAATTGATCAAACATGCCTACAAATTCGATTTTCCAATTCATAAACCTTATTTTGAACTTAGTGACGCCCAAAAGGATTTAATCTGGAAAGGAAATCAATATTTTCAGGGTTTGAATGGTTTCTTTAAAGAACTCGAAGAGAAAAATTATAAAATTCAAAATCGTGTAATGCTGTCGCGCTATCGCGGAAAAACAAAATGTTACGCTTGTCGCGGAAAACGTTTACGTGAAGAAGCTTCTTATGTAAAAATTGGCGGCAAAACGGTTTCTGATTTAGTCGATTTACCGATTAAACATTTGGTTACTTTTTTCAAAAACCTCGAATTGAATGTTTACGAACAGCAAATTGCGAAACGTTTGATGGTGGAAATTAACAATCGTTTATCTTTTTTGACAGAAGTTGGTTTGGATTATTTGACTTTAAACCGAAATTCTGCCACACTTTCAGGAGGAGAATCGCAGCGTATTAATCTTGCAACTTCTCTGGGAAGCAGTTTGGTGGGCTCGATGTATATTCTCGATGAACCAAGTATTGGTTTGCACCCAAAAGATTCTGAGCGATTGATAAAAGTGCTGCTTTCACTTCGTGATTTGGGCAATACGGTAATCGTGGTTGAACACGACGAGGATATTATGAAAGCTGCCGATATGATTATCGATATTGGTCCTGAAGCCGGAACTTTTGGAGGAAATCTTGTGGCTCAGGGAACGTATGACGAGATTTTAAAATCAGAATCGTTAACGGCTAAATATTTAAACGGAGATTTAGAAATTTCAGTTCCGAAGAAAAGACGAAAATTCAAAAATCATATTGATATAATTGGCGCGCGCGAAAACAACTTAAAGAATATTAATGTTACTTTTCCTTTGGATGTTTTAACGGTAATTACCGGAGTTTCAGGAAGCGGAAAAAGTACACTGATTAAGAAAATATTGTTTCCGGCAATGCAGAAAAAGCTGGAAAATGCCGCAGAAAAAGCAGGTCAGTTTAGCGATATAACAGGTTCTTTTTCGCAAATAAAACATATCGAATACGTTGATCAAAACCCAATTGGAAGAAGTTCAAGATCAAATCCTGTAACGTATATAAAAGCGTATGATGATATTCGTGATTTGTATGCCAAAGAAAAACTATCTAAAATAAGAGGGTATCAGGCAAAACATTTTTCTTTTAATGTTGATGGAGGCCGTTGTGAAACCTGTAAAGGAGAAGGCTCTATAAACGTTGAAATGGTATTTATGGCCGATGTTTCTTTACCATGCGAAACCTGCGGAGGAAAACGATTTAAAAAGGAAATTCTGGAAGTTAATTTCGACGAAAAAAACATCAATGATATTCTAACAATGACTATTGATGATGCCATTGCATTTTTCGAGAAAAATAAACAGACTAAAATCACTCAAAAACTACAGCCGCTTCAGGATGTTGGTTTAGGATATGTACAATTAGGACAATCTTCTTCTACACTATCCGGTGGTGAAGCACAGCGTATTAAATTAGCTTCGTTTTTAGTAAAAGGAGCCACAAAGGATAAAGCATTATTTGTTTTTGATGAACCAACAACAGGTTTACATTTTCATGATATTAAAAAATTAATGGCTTCGTTTGACGCCTTAATCGACAAAGGGCATTCGATAATTGTAATAGAACATAATCTTGACCTTATCAAATGTGCCGACTGGATTATTGATCTAGGTCCTGAAGGTGGTGAAAATGGAGGTTATTTACTCGCAACCGGAACTCCGGAAGATATTGTAAAAGTAAAAGAATCTGTAACGGGAATTTATTTGAAAGATAAACTTTTGTAAAAAGGTTCTGAGGCTCTGAGGTTCAAAGGGACAAAGTTTTTTTAAATATATACTAAAAAAAAATAGCCACAAACTACGTGATTATCGTAATTTGTGGCTAATCTTTTTTTCAAAGTTCTTTAAGCTACCAAACATCTTTCTTCAAACGGCAAACCATCTTCGTCGATGGCAACCAATATTTTTTTCTGTTTTGATGCTTCTAAAGTAAGATAAAGCCACGCAAATGACCACAAGCCTAAGGTCAAGCAAAAAATGGTGAAATTTAAACCATGATTTACTACTTTGCCTCCTTTAGAAAGAACCGCAAAAAGCAGTTTGTCATTTCTTTCTTCAAGCGTAAATCCTTTATGAACCTTATTCGATATCATATTAGAAAATACTTGCAAGCTTTGTTCCTGACTTAGATGATTTTTTTTCATAATTGTCAAATTAAATTAATCCAAATTTTACTACAATTGAGTTTGTCTGGGTGAAAATTATCAGTAGTAATCTCTAAATAAAAAACAGTATAAATTTGCTTTTATTGCATTTTATAAGATATTTTTTATTTAATGAATATAAGTGCTGATAAATTCTTATATAAAGTTAGATTTTATAAAACTAATAACAAAATAAACAAGTGTTAAAATTTTAAGTTTTTTGATTGATTATCAACATATTAATCTTTTGCGTTAACATTAAATGTCGGAGCCTTGTAGTTTTTGTCCAAATAGTTCTCTGGAATTGTTGTTGTATTACCGTCTCTTAACGCATTATAATGCGGCGACATGATCTCAATTCCTGCTGCATTAAACGAATCCTGAATGTTTTGATGCAATGACGAATAGATGCGCGGCTGCTTTGTAGGTTCTTTTGTGTAAACATTTATCTGATATGAAACATAAAAATCATCAAGGCTGGTTTGCAACACAAATGGTTCAGGTGTTTTCTCTGTCATATCTGTTTTTAAGGCCGCATCAATCAATGCTTTATGAATAGATTTCCACGGTACATCGTAACCAATTGTAACGGTTGTGTGAATTAAAAGCCCGTTTGAGACTTGTTTTGTATTTGCGGAATAGTTGGTCGAAGTACTTGACAAAACTGTCGCATTTGGTATGGTTATATCTTCAAACTTTGGTGTTCTGATTCTGGTAACCAACGCTGTTTTCTCGATTACTTCGCCGCTTACATCGCCAATCTTAATAAAATCGCCAATCTTAAACGGACGCATGTAGGTAATTACGAGTCCGGCAACCATATTGGCAATTGCATTTGAAGATCCTAACGAAAATAAAATCCCTACAAATACCGAAACTCCTTTAAAGATTGGAGAATCTGATCCAGGTAAATACGGAAAAACAATAACGAGCATAAAGGCATACATTAATAACCTGATAATATTAAAGGTAGGCATTGCCCAATCGCTGTAAAAACCATCTATTTTTATGTTTTCCTTTTTTATTTCATCAAAAAAGAATTTGATAATTTTTATGGAATATCTAAAAATGAAGATAATAACAATAATGGTTACAAAACTTGGCAAAAAGTCAATAAAGCCCATTATGGCTAATTTTGCCGGTGTTAATATCCAGCGTAATAATGTTGTTGTATAGGCTTCTGTAGCAGGAAAAATGCTGAATAAAAGTGGCAAAGAAAAATAAACAATTAAAATCAGGGTAAAAATTTTAATAAAACTAAACAATCGCATCAATAAGGTTTGTTGCTTTTGTGGAGAAAGAATATTGATATTATTATAATTGACCCCTTTAAAATATCTGTCGCTGTTCTTTAAAAGATAAAATTTTATACGGTTGAAAATCTTTCCTGCCAGAAACAGCACAACGCCTAAAATTAAAATCAATAATAATGTAAATCCTAGTCTTTTTGGAAGCTGAGAATAGTTTTCATTTTGATAAATAACCGCTTTTTTGATCAAATTTAAATTGCGTTTTGCAATATAAACAGCGTTTTTATTTTCGACTTTTGCATCAACATCCAAAACAGACATAATGATAAAATCTCCCTTATATGTGATATCCTGAGAAATATCTGAAGGCACAACTACCAGAGAATCCGGTTCGAAAAAAGAATCGTGGTACAGTTTTCTAATTTTTTCTGTAATAGCATTTGCCCTGTTCTCTGCAGAAAACGAACCTACTTTATTATAAATATAAAAAAGGGTGTCTTTAAAAGGGGCTACAGGATATGCTTTTAGTTTTGCCTCAGAGGTATTGGGTTTTATTACAGGTTTATTTTCTGTTTGAGCAAAAACTGCCGAAGAAAATAAGATCATAAAGAATGCCAAAAGTAAGAGTAATTTCTTTTTCATATTCTGTTAGAAATAAGTTAGTTATCCTTTCTAACAAATATAAAACAAAATAGAATCGATTTTAAACTACTTCTTATTTTCTCAATAAATCGTATTAAATTTTAAAGCCTACTTTTCTTAAAAGCATGTCAATAACTTTATTAATATCTGACGAAATATTAAATTTATAGTTTAAATAAACATACAAAATCGTTACCAGAATTGATTTTAAGGCAATACTGATTAATTGATAAAACGGAAATTCCCAGAAATAAAACAGTAGAAACAAAGCAAAAGTCAGCAGAATTGAATAAACTGTTTCTTTGGTAAAAGGATATAAATGAAGTTTTTTTACAACAAAAAGCAATTTTGCCAAACTGTATAAAGTTATCGATAATAAAGTAGCAAATGCAGAACCTTTAATTCCAAAAATAGGAATGAAAATCATATTTAATACGACTGTCAAAAACACTAAAAGCAGTCCTAAATACAGCACCATTCGGTAGTATTTTGTGTTAAAAATAATAGCGTTGTTATTCCCTAAAATCAGATCAAAATATTTTGATAATCCAATCATAAATACAACTGAAATTCCGCCGCTATATTCTTTTGGAACTAATTCGTATAACTGATTGATGTTTACAAAAATGCACAACATTACAAAACCGCCTACCATTTGCAGGTTGATAGATGTTTTTTTGTACAATAAATTAAGTTCGTCATGTTTGTTTTCATGCATCAACTTAGCCGTAATTGGATATACAATTTGATGCATCGCACGGCTTGGAACTGAAATTACCAACGCAATATAGGTTGCTACAGAATAATAGGCAATATTCTCAATTTTCATGTATTGATTCAGCATCAATTTATCACCGTCTAAAAGTAAATTGGCGACGCTTCCTGAAAGAATAATGAAAAAAGTATATTCCATTACATCTTTTACATTCTGAGGAATATTGATTTGAAATTTTGGCTTTTTAATATAAAATGCGTAAAACATTGTTACTAAAAACGCAATTAAATATATAGCTGCCGTTACATAAACAAACTGCACTAATGTTATCCATTTAAAATATAAACCAACCAAAGCAAAAGTCGAGAATAATCTTAAACCTACTTCTTTTATAAAATTACCAAAAACAGAATGCATGTGTACTCTCGCCCACGCATAAAATATCTCAAAATAAGCCATGCAAATCCCAATAAACGGAATTAAGTACATAAACTCTTTTACAACAGGATTTTCCTTAGAAACAAAAGCGGTAATATCATCAAAGAAAAAGATTCCAAGAATACCTAAAGGAATACACATCAAAACGGGAAACAAGGCCGTAAAGGACAAAAACTGTTCTCGTTCTTGTTCTGTTTTATACTGTGAATAAAATTTAACTAACGTATTTTGCATTCCAATTGCAAATAAAGGCATAATAACATTTGCCGCAGAAAGAATGTAGTTTGTTAACGCATAATAAGTTGCACCTAAAAAAACCGGGTATAAATAAAGTGTATTGATGGCTCCAATACCGAAACCGATATAAGTAATTATTGTATTTTTGAAAGACTGATTTAAAACAATACCCATGTTTTTTTGATTGCAGATTTTTGATTGTAGATTTTTGATTTCTACTCTCTATGATTTTTTAAAATTGTTATTGCTTTTTTACTTTATCAATTGTGCTAATTGTCTGGTGAGGTTTTTTCTTGAATATTGTTGTAAACCAACGCCATTAGACTGTAATTTTCCCTCTAAAAACTGATTATAAAAGTCCAAAATTACACTTTTTAATTTCGCTTTTTCAGAATAATCAAAAAATACTCCTGTATTTGTTTCTTTTATAATGTCTGCAAAATCAGATCCTTGCGGACCAATTGCAATTATTGGACGGTTTGAAACCATATATTCAAACAATTTACCCGGAATAATACTTTTTGTATCTTCTGAATTAATTTCGATTAAAAGTAAAACCTGTGATTTTTTTTGATGCGCAATTGCTTCATGGTGTGAAACATAACCCAAAAGATTCAAATATTCGTTCAGATTAAATTGTGAAATAGCATCTAAAACTTCCTGACTTACGGCGCCAATTAACTTAATTTCTAAATGTGTTTTAAAATCAGGAATTTCATTTAGTAATTCAACCAGACATTCCCATAAAAATGGAGGATTTCTATCGGATAAAAACGATCCGATATGTGCCAGAGTAAATTTAGTATCTAAAGTTTGTTTCTCTACATTTTCGACATCATAACCATTTGTAATTACCGAAATTGGTTTATTTGTAAGTGCTTCAAACTCTGTTTTAGTAGTTTTACTGGTTACAATAATGGTATCGGCAGTATTTAAAACCTTGCTTTCTAATTTTTTATGTTTTTTTGCTGCGTATGATGATAATCGCAGCGCTTTATGATAACCAATTGTTGTCCACGGATCACGGAAATCTGCAAACCATTTTACGTTTAGTTTTTCTTTTAATTCTAAACCAATTAAATGTAAACTATGTGGCGGACCTGAGGTTACAATCGTATCAATATTATTTTCTTTGATGTATTTTTCTAGATAAGTAACGGAAGGTTTTACCCAAAAAACTCGTGCATCGGGAATAAAAAGATTGCCGCGAACCCAAAGAAATGTTTTATCCAAAAAGGTTTGTTTTTTCTTTTGAGGAAATATTCCTGAACTGATTTTCTTGGTTTTATTCTTTGAAAAAATTGAAGCTAATTGATAAGGCTCCCAAATTTTATTTTTCAAAACAATTACTTTATCTGAAATCTGGCTAACCAAACCTTCATCTATAATTGGATATGTTGGATTTTCAGGAACATAAACAATTGGCTGAATATCAAATTCAGGCAAATATTTTACAAATTTTAACCAACGCTGAACACCGGGACCTCCCGCAGGCGGAAAATAATAAGTAATGATTAAGAGTTTTTTTTGTTCCATTTGGCTATTAGGTTTCACAGAGATTCACAAAGTTCTCGCAAAGGTTCGCAAAGATTTTTTAAGATTTCTTTTGTGTATCTCTGCTAATTCTTTGTGAATCTTTGTGAAAGAATCTTTCAAAATAAATTCCACCAATTAAAAGCAACAACATTCCAATTGAACTTGCCAATGTAATCATGCTTCCGGTTTTAACTACCTTAGGCTCAAATTTAAACTCGATAGTGTGTTTTCCGCCGGGAACTTCCATTGCTCTTAAAACATAATCCACAGGGAAATGATCTGTTAGTTGTCCATCAACATAGGCGTTCCATCCATTTTTATAGTAGATTTCAGAGAATACCGCTAAACCATCTTTTTTATTATCAGATTGATATTTAATATAGTTTGGTTTATACGTTACAACCTTAATAGTTCCGGTTGTATCCCATTGTTTTTTTAATCGTGCGCTTTTAAATTTACCTTCGTAATCATGAACATTAAAAACGGCAACATTTTTAGTATCTAAATGGTCCAGCGCTTTCATCACATCATCTGGTCTGTTCACTAATTTTACTGAATTTACAAACCATGCATTTCCGTTAGTATTTGGATTTACTGTTGGAAATTCTTTTCCTTCTTTATCTGTTTGGATAATGTATTTTACATTTAACATATCCAAAACTTCCATGTTGTTTTTTGCTATTTGATAGTCAAATAACTGTTGTATTCTTCTCGGTTTTGCAGCATGATATCCTCCTAAAGAATGATGAAAATAGGATGCACGGGCGCTTGACATATTTCCGTTTACTTCAAAAACCCTGTAATGCGTGGTATCTTTTAAAATCTGAGCATCAGAAGGCGTTTCCTGAAATGGCGACGCAATTTGTACCGGACTTACGAAATCTTTTGCTGAAACATATTTTTTATCAACAAAAAACAAATCAAAAATCATTAAAAGACCAACGATAATCAAAGTCGTGTTTTGTGATAATTTATTTTTAATGAATAACCATAATATTCCAAAAGCAACTACTATAAAAAAGCCTGAACGCAATAAATCAGCAGAATATAATGTCATTCTGTCTTCTTTTAAAGCATCAACAAAAGCCGGACCGTAACTTTCTAAATAATAGTTATCATTGCTTCCTGTAAAGTGAAAAAATCCTTTGGCAATTACCAAAATAGCAATAATTCCTAAACCAAAAACTCCGGTTTGAATTAATGCTTTTTGCTGTAATTTTGGCTCATCTTTAGCTTTGAAAAAAGATTGTAATCCCATAACAGCAAGCACAGGAAAACACAATTCTAAAATAACCTGAATGGAAGAAACTGCCCTGAATTTATCATACATTGGAACGTAATCGATAAAAAAATCAGTTAATAATGAGAAGTTTTTTCCCCATGAAAGTATTAATGAAAATAAGGCTCCGCCAAGAAAAACGTATTTTATTTTTCTGTCATCAATAAATAAGGCCAAAACTCCTAAAAAGAAAACCACAACACCAATATACGCAGGAGCAGCAACTATAGGCTGATCTCCCCAATAGGTTGGCATTCCTGATACAAAATCCTGCGCTTGCTCTGACGGAACTCCCTGTTCCATCATAAACGAGTACATACGACTGTCTGTACCTACATTTTCATGATTTGATCCTCCAAAAATTCTTGGAGCGATTAAATTGAAACTTTCAGCAATTCCATAGCTGTATTCTGTAATATAATCGCGGCTTAAAGCATTTTCATTTGCCTTTTTAGTTCCGTCAGGATTAAAAGTAAGTTCGCTGTTACTACGTGTACTAAATTTAGCATATTCGCTTGTAGCCATTAAATTAGTGGCATTAGCACCAATGGCAAAAATTCCGGCAACGGCTAAAACTCCAAATGAAATTAAAAGAGGTTTGTATTCTTTATCTTTAATAAATAGAAAACTAAAATATCCGGAAAGGATAAGCAGGAAAATCAATAAATAATAGGTCATTTGAAAGTGGTTTGCATTCACTTCAAGCGCTACTGCAAACATGGTGAGTAAACCTCCCCAAATGTATTTTTTTTGAAAAACGAGTATAAAACCTGCGATTACAAGCGGCATATACGCAATGGCATGTGCTTTTGCATTATGACCAACACCAAGAATAATAATTAAATAAGTTGAAAAACCAAACGCTATTGCGCCGATAAATGCTTTTAAAGGATCTGTTTTTAAAACCAATAACAATCCGTAAAAGCCTAAGAAATATAGAAACAGGTAATCTGCCGGACGTGGTAAAAAACGTAAAGCATCATCTAATTTACCTACATAATCGTTTGGATAATTTGCTCCTAACTGATACGTTGGCATTCCGCCAAAAGCTGAATTTGTCCAATAAGGTTCGGCATGTTCTGCAGCTCTAAAATCATTTTGCTCTTTTGCCATTCCGGTATATTGTGCAATATCGGATTGAAATATTTGTTTTCCCTGTAAAACCGGGTAAAAATAAATTAAAGAAACGAGGATAAAGCCCAATATAACAAGGGCATGCGGATAGAACTTATTTACTATTTTCAATTTAGGCTGGTTTAGGTTAAATGATGATTCCTATTATTTAGGTCACAAACTTAATCTATTTCTTCGTAATCAACATAATCTCCCACTTTTTTGGTTTCGCGAGGGTTTTTTGCATTCGCCGTATTAATGATTATTTCATCATTGTTAGTACGCGTTTTTTGCCAGGTATTATCCTGACTATATTGTTGTTGTCTCTGAAAATTCTCTCCTGCTTTTTCAACCGCTTTTTTTACCAATACCGGCAAAAAGATTCTGGCTAAAAATTTAAAAATATAATAAAACGCAATAATCCACATTATCGTTTTAAACAAATTTGTAAAAGATGCTTCTTGCATGATCATATAATTTTTTTCCAAAATTAATAAATCAATTGTTTAAAATTAAAATATGAATCTTAAATAAATAATAAAATATGTACATTTGAAATGCGTTATATCTTTTTAACCCAAAAATATATCTATGTTAAAAATTAAACACCTACTTATTACATCTCTATTTTTTGCACCTCAATTATTTTTTGCACAATACACTGATGTTATCAACTCAAACAGACCCGGCGAAACTATGTCTGCATACGCGGTTGGAAAATCAGTGATTCAGGCCGAAATTGGTATTTATGGCATCAAAGAGAAACACGATTTGTTAGATTATGATGCAACTGGTTTTGGAACTGATTTAACCTTTAGATACGGTGCATTTTTAGAAAAATTAGAGTTTGTTCTTGATTTGCAATATCAAATGGAAAACTTTGATACTCCGTATACAAGCTACAAAAAAAACAACTTCAGACAAACTGTTTTAGGAGCTAAATATTTAATTTATGATCCTTTTAAAAACTACGAAAAAACAAAAAACATTTACAGTTATAAGGCCAATCACAGGTTTGACTGGCACTCTTTAATTCCGGCTGTTTCGGTATTTGCAGGAGCTAATTTTGTTGGCGCCGATAATCCGTATTCATTTTCACCACAATCAAGCATTTCTCCAAAAGTAGTATTGATTACCCAAAATGTTTTTGGCGGCGGAAAATGGGTTTTTGTAACCAATATTATTGCTGATTATATCACAACTGACTATCCAAGTTATGGATATGTATTAACTTTGACGCACGGATTTAACGACAAATGGTCTGGTTTTATTGAAAATCAGGGATATAAAAGTGATTTTTACAGCGATGCAATTCTTCGTGGTGGAGCGGCTTATTTAATTAATCCAAACCTGCAGGTTGATGCCTCAGTAAGTACAAATTTCAAAAATACGCCTTCTGTTATGTATGGCGGCGTCGGCGTTTCCTGGCGTTATGACGGAAAGTACAAAGAGAAACAAATGGAATTTAAACGAGAATCCAGAAAAGAGAAAAAAGTTAAAGACCCGAAATCAAAGAAATCAAAAAAAGAAATTGATTTTCAGGAACAGGAAAGAAAGCGTAAATCTAAATACGAATAAGAATTTAATAACCAACTTCTCTGCATAAAAAGAGATTTTACAAAACGATCTTAATGATTACAATTAAAGAAGCTAAAACAAAAAAAGAATTAACAGAATATATCAAATTTCCGTTTTCATTATATAAAGACAATCCATATTGGGTTCCGCCTATTATTGCAGATGAATTAGAATCGTTTGATAAAACAAAAAATCCTGCTTTTGATAGTGCCGAAGCTTATTTTTATCTCGCGTATAAAAACGATGAAATTGTTGGAAGAATTACAGCAATTATCAACTGGTCTGAGGTAAATAATCAGCATAAAAGAAAAGTTCGTTTTGGCTGGTTTGATGTAATTGATGATATTGAAGTTACAAAAGCGCTGCTTGAAAAAGTATATGAATTAGGAAGACAGCATAATCTGGAGCATGCCGAAGGTCCAATGGGATTTTCAAATTTAGATAAAGTTGGAGTTTTAACGGAAGGTTATGATCAAATGGGAACTATGATTACATGGTATAATAATCCGTATTATGTAACTCATTTTGAGCAATTAGGTTTTCAGATAGAAAAAGAATATATCGAAAGTATTTTTCCGTTTTCAAATGTTCATCCGGAGTTTTTCCTGAAAGCTCAGGAATTAATCAAAAAAAGATATGGTTTAAGATCTTTGACTTTTACCAAAACAAAAGACATTATGCCGCATGTCGACAAAATGTTTGATTTATTTAATACTTCGTATGCAAATTTAGCTTCGTTTGTAGCGATTTCAGATGTTCAGAAGGAATATTTCAAGAAAAAATATATTAGTTTTATTAATCCTGAATATATCAAATTTGTGGTTGATAAAGAGGATAATTTAGTTGCTTTTAGTATTGTAATGCCAAGCTTTTCTGAAGCATTACAGAAAGCAAAAGGTAAATTATTTCCGTTTGGTTTTCTACATTTATTAAGAGCCAGAAAAAAGAGTAAAGATGTTGTTTTTTACTTAATTGGTGTTCATCCTGACTATCAAAACAAAGGTGTTACGGCAATTATTTTTGATGAATATTTTAAGACTTTCACTGAAAAAGGAATTCAAAATTGTATCAGAACTCCAGAATTAGCCGAAAATACAGCAATACATTTACTTTGGAAAAACTTTGACCCGAAGATTCATTGTCAGAGAAAAACATATTTGAAATATCTATAAAAAGTTAACAGTCGCAGTTTTCAATCTCTCTTTACATATATTGAGACTAAAAACTGCGACTGAAAAACTGATAACAATTCTTTATTATTGTGGACAATCCACTTTTGTCAATGTATTTTTTGCATCAAATTTTAATTTCTTTTTGTCTTTAAAAGTTACTTTATCATTTGCATCAACTACATCTCCATATCCTTCAATAAGTGTTCCTTCTCTTTGCAAAAATACCACTTCTCTTACTGAAGAAACTCCTTCAGATATAAAAGTATAATCTGCAATAAGCGTATCACCTTTCATGTTTCCTATTAAAGTACCTTCATTTTTATCTTTTCCTGTTATGTTGTAACTTAATTTTCCGTTTACTTCCTGATGTGAATTTACATTAAAACTCAACGCTACTATATTACCATTAAGTCTTGACGCATAACATTGATCTCCTGCCGGTTCAACAAGTTCTGCTTCTTTTGGAGCACTTGGTGTAATTTGCGGAGGCGGAAGTGTTTCTTTTTTGCAGGAAATAAAAACACTTAAAATCATTATTGTTAGTGCTAATGCTTTTTTCATAAACTTTTCTTTTTATAATTAGTGTTATAAAATTACTCCAAAATAAAAAAATCCATTCGTATAAACGAATGGATTTTTTACATAATTCCCATATTTGGGCTATTTATTTCTAGAAATTAAGCGTCTAAATCAACAGTAGTTCTACTTGCAATTTCTTTATATGTTCCGTTTTCTAATTTTTCACGAATTGCTTCAAAAGCAGTAAGTGTTTCATCAATATCAGATAAAGTATGTGATGTTGTTGGAATCATTCTCAATAAAATAATTCCTTTTGGAATTACAGGATAAATTACAATCGAAAGGAAAATACCGTAGTTTTCTCTTAAATCATTTACCATCACCATCGCTTCCGGCACACTTCCTTCTAAATAAACTGGCGTTACACAAGTATTTGTATCTCCAATATTAAAATTTCTTGAACGTAATCCGCTTTGTAGCGCATTTACATTTTCCCAAAGTTTATCTTTTAATTCCGGGTGATTACGTAACAATTGCAAACGTTTTAAAGATCCAATAGTTTGAATCATTGGCAATGCTTTTGCAAACATTTGCGAACGTAAGTTATATTTTAAATAATCGATAATATCTTTATCAGCCGCTATAAAAGCACCAATATTAGCCATTGATTTTGCAAAAGTAGAAAAGTAAACGTCAATACCATCCTGAACTCCCTGCTCTTCACCTGCTCCGGCACCTGTTTTACCAAGTGTACCAAAACCATGTGCATCATCAACCAATAAACGGAAATTATATTTTTCTTTTAATGCAACAATTTCTTTCAATTTACCTTGTTGTCCTCGCATTCCAAAAACACCTTCAGTAATAAATAAAATACCTCCACCTGTTTCTTCAGCCATTTTCGTAGCTCTTTGCAGGTTTTTCTCCATACTTTCAAGATCATTGTGTTTATAGGTAAAACGTTTACCCATATGCAAACGAACACCATCAATAATACAAGCGTGAGAATCTACATCGTATACAATAATATCATTTTTAGTCACAAGCGCATCAATCGTAGATACCATTCCCTGATAACCAAAATTCAATAAATAAGCTGCTGGTTTCATTACAAACTCAGCTAATTCATTTTCTAATTGTTCATGGTATTTAGTATGACCGGACATCATTCTGGCTCCCATCGGGTAAGCTGCTCCAAATTGAGTTGCTGCATCGATATCTGCCTGACGAACCTCCGGGTGATTTGCAAGACCTAAATAGTCATTCAAACTCCAATTTAAAATATTTTTTCCACCAAATTGCATTCTAGGACCAAGTTCACCTTCTAATTTCGGGAAAACAAAATAACCCTCAGCCTGCGAAGCCCATTTTCCTAATGGTCCTTTATTGTTCTGAATTCTTTCGAATAAATCTTTTACCATAAATATATTTTGAAGTAATAATTTTTATTTATACAGGGTGCAAAAATAATGATTATTATTCTAAAATAGAGTTAGCCTTTTATTTTTAATTAAAAAATATTACAAATTGAATTATATAGTTGAATAATTGTAAGCTTTCAGGCGCTTTTTGCAAGAATAGATTATTAAATTTAAAGATATATCAATTAAATTAACACAATCACTTGTAAGTATTACATGACTTTTATCATAATAAAAGACAAATTAGTCTTTTAAATTTACTTCAGATTTAAAACTAAAATTAAACCAATTGTTATGAAAAAGCTAAAAACAACTCTTCTTGTTACAAAACTCTTTTTTTTTGCCAGTGTTGTAATCTTGCTATCATCATGTAAAAAAAATGAAGAGTCCGTGGATTATACTACAATTAAAACTGACGGACAAATGGATGCTGAACTCACTGCTCCGCCAATGGTACCAAAACCAGTTGGTAACAGAACGGCTATGAAATTAAAAGTAAACATGGAGATTAAAGAACAGGAAGGTACAATGACAGATGGCGTAAAATATACGTACTGGACATTTGGGGGTTCTGTTCCCGGAAGTTTCATCAGAACCCGTGTAGGCGATGAAGTAGAATTTCATTTAAAAAACCATCCTGATAATAAACTGCCTCATAATATTGATTTACACGCCGTAACTGGTCCTGGTGGTGGCGCAACTTCTTCGCTTGTAGCGCCCGGTCACGAAAAAATCTTTAGCTTCAAGGTAATAAATCCGGGGCTGTACGTTTACCATTGTGCAACCGCTCCGGTTGGAATGCATATTGCTAACGGAATGTATGGTTTAATTTTAGTGGAACCAGAAGGAGGACTTCCTCCGGTCGACAAAGAATACTATGTAATGCAGGGTGATTTTTATACTCAGGGTGAATATGGAGCTAAAGGACTTCAGCCTTTTGATATGAATAAAGCAGTTAAAGAAACTCCTGATTATGTTGTTTTTAACGGAAAAGTGGGTTCGATGACAAACGGAAATGAACTTACCGCAAAAGTTGGCGAAACAGTTCGTTTGTTTGTTGGTAATGGCGGTCCAAATTTGGTTTCGTCGTTTCATGTTATTGGTGAAATCTTTGATAATGTGCATGTAGAAGGCGGTGCTCTTATCAATAAAAATGTTCAGACAACATTAATTCCGGCTGGTGGATCTGCAATTGTTGATTTTAAAGTAGAAACTCCCGGAAATTTCATTATAGTAGATCATTCTATTTTTAGAGCTTTTAATAAAGGTGCTTTAGGAATATTGAAAGTTGAAGGTGCTGAAAATAAAAACATTTATTCAGGAACTATTCAGGAAGGAATTTATTTGCCCGAAGGCGGAACGATTCAAAAAATGCCAGAAACTAAAACGGCGACAACAGTTACTCCAAAAAGATCTGTAGCCGATAAAATAAAAATTGGAAAAGAAATTTACGGAACAACCTGTTTTGCCTGTCATCAATCTAACGGAGAAGGTATTGCGAGCGCTTTCCCTCCGCTTGCAAAATCAGATTATCTAAATGCCGATTCTAAAAGAGCTATTAAAACAATTTTGCATGGTTTAAGCGGAGAAGTTACCGTAAATGGCAAAAAATTCAATAGCATAATGCCGGAACAAAATTTATCTGATGATGAAATTGCAAATGTTATGACCTATATCTATAACAGCTGGGGCAATAATAAAACAGAAGTTACTCCTGAAATGGTTAAGGCACAACGATAAACATAGAAAGTAACATGCAAAAAAGCATTTTAATTATTTTTCTTTTTCTGGTTCAGATTGAGTTCGTAAGAGCGCAGGAATCGAAAATGGTTCCAATAAAAGAGGGCTCTTTTGTCCCTCTTTACGGAACTGCCTCAAAAAATCCCGTAATTGTAAAATCCTTTTTTATAGATGTATATCCTGTTACAAATAATGAATATTTAAGTTTTATTCAAAAAAATACCAATTTTACTAAATCCAGAATAAAAGGGATTTTTGGCGATAAAAGCTATCTGCAATATTGGAAAAGTGATTTTGATTTTGGAAATGTAAATCCAAAATCACCCGTAACAAATATTTCATGGTTTGCTGCAAAAAAATATTGCGAATGTATAGGAAAACGCCTGCCAACAATGAATGAATGGGAATATGTGGCTATGGCCGATGAAAGAAAAACAGATGCCAGAACCAAGTCAGAATTTAATACATACATTTTGTCGTGGTATGAAAAATCAAAAACATATGAAAATTCAATTGGTAAAACCTTCAAAAATTACTGGGGAGTTTATGATATGCATGGATTAGTCTGGGAATGGACCGCTGATTTTAACAGCATTTTTTTATCCGGAGAATCCAGAAAAGACAAAAGTGAAGACAAAAATCTTTTTTGTGGCGGAGCATCCGTAAACGCAACTGATTTAATGGATTATGCCGCTTTTATGCGATATGCATTTAGAGGAAGCCTTAAAGCACAATATTCAACCCGAAATTTAGGATTTCGATGTGCCAGTACAACACAACTTTAATTCAAAACTTAAAATGAAACACAATATAATTACAATCTTTCTGTTTCTTGTGACATTGCAAAGTTGTAAAGATCATACGAAAGAAGAAATTCAAAAACCTTCGAAAAGTAAAGAAATTACAGATTTATCTATCTATAATTTACCATCACAATGGACAAATCAGGATGGAAAAAATATTGAGCTAAAAAGCCTGAAAGGAAATGTTCTGGTTATGGTCATGATTTATACTTCCTGCAAAGCCGCTTGCCCCAGATTAGTTGCCGATATGAGAAATATTGAAACCAAACTGGATAAACAAACCAAGGAAAACGTAAAACTTATTTTGGTAAGCATAGATCCTAAAACAGATACTCCTGAAAAATTAAAATCGTTTGCTATTGCCAATAAAATGAATCAGGATCCGTGGATTTTTTTACGTTCAACAGAAGAAAATACACGTGAATTTGCCGCCGTACTTGCCGTAAATTATAAAAAAATATCTCCGTTGGATTTTACGCATTCTAATATTATCAGTGTTTTTAATCCAGATGGTGAATTGGTATTTCAACAAGAAGGTTTGGGCGTAAACAATGAAAAAACAGTAACAGCAATAAACAATGAAGCTAATAAAATTTAAATTAGGCAGGTTTTTTTTAACAGATAGAAACATAGATTTTGTAAACTTAATTTCAACAAAAAACACCAATAATACGCAGCAATTTGCCATTTATCGGTGTTCTTCTCACTATTAAAATTTATTTTTATTCTACTTCAGGAAATTCTTTTTCTAAAATAACCGCTTTAGGAAACAAGATATTATTTTCAAGGTGAATGTGTTTGTGTAAATCCTCTTCAAACTCTTTCAACATCGCAAATGTTACTTTATAAGTTGTACATCCGTCACTTGGTGCGTTATAGTTATTCGTAAGTTTTGCAATTTCACTAAAACGATCTCCTTCGGTTTCATGCTCCTCCATCATCATCGCAATTGGATTTGATACAGTCCCAAAAGAAGGCTGAGATAAAATCCCGTTAGATTCTTTCGTTTTCACCATTCGTTTAATATAAGGAAACAGCATTAATTCTTCCTTTTTCATGTGTTGTGCTAATTCTCCCGCTCCTGCAATAAACAGTTCATTTATTTTAAACAATTCCGGATGTCCTCCCCCATGAACTTTGCATAATTTATCTAAAAACTGTACTAATATTGGTGATTTTTCCTCAACATAACGATGGTGTGTTTTTTCAATATAATCTACCATTAAATCTAATGGCCATGAATTAAAATCTATAGTATTATCATTTTCAGACTGCAAAACATCATATACATTTTGTATTAATACATCCGGGTCAATATCTTGCTTGTCACAAACTTCGGTAATAGTTCTGTTTCCTTTACAGCAAAAATCGATTTGATATTTTGTAAAAACTGCAGCCGTTCTAAAATCCTGAGCTACAAATGATCCAACTGTTTTATTCTTTAACTTTTCCATTTTTTCTTTTAATTATTTAATTAATTATCATTGATTTACAATAAAAGATAATTTTATCTTTTATTGATTCATTAAAAAACTCTAACCTATTAACAGTATTAGAGTTTAAAAGTTTTTATTCTACAATTAGAACACCTTTCATCATAGCAAAATGCCCTGGGAAAGTACATAAAAAGTTGTATGTTCCTTTTTTATCAATAGTAAATTCAATCGTATCTTCTTCGCCTCCACCCAATAATTTAGTATGCGCTATAATAGATGTTTTTTCAGATGTCGGAATATAATCTGTCTCTTTTGCATTCATTGCTTTGGTGGCAAAATCGGCTTCATCTGTACCTTCTTGCAAAATAACCAAGTTATGCCCCATAGCTTCTTTTGGTATTTTTCCAACGTGCTTTAAGGTTAATGTAATTGGCTGTCCCGCAGTTGCTCTCAATTCGTTTGTATTAAACTGCATTTGGTCGTTTCCTTCAATAACTAAAGTGTTACTTGCTTCTGCCGATTTTTCTCCTTCAGAATCTGTTGTATCATTTATTTCTGTTGATTCTTCGGTTGGTGCAGTTTCTTTTTTTCCACAAGAAGTTATGGCTAAAAATCCCATTAGCATAAGCATCGAAATGTTGATCTTTTTATTCATTATTAAGTATTTAAATTATAATTTTTATTCGCTTTTATTAAATATTTTAAGATGAAAATCTCCTGAATTAACCCCCAAAGCCAACTCTTCTAAAGTTGTATTGGTTAACATATCCAGAAGTAATTCTCTTATTTTTTTAAATTCATTATGAACCGGACAAGGATGTGTTTCAGAACATTCTTTTAAGCCAATTCCGCAGCCTTTATAAATTGCATTTCCGTCTATCGCGTCTACAATCTGAATGAGTTTTATCGATTTTATAGCTTTATTAGAAACCTCAAATCCACCGCCCACACCTTTGGCAGAAGCTATAATACCATTCCTGGTAAGAATCTGCATAATTTTTGCCGTAAATGGTTCTGGTGAATCGATTTCTTTCGCCACATCTTTTATTCCAACCCTAATTCCTTTTGAAGATTTAGTTGCAATAAAAATAGAAGCCCGAATGCCGTACTCGCACGCTTTTGAAAACATATAAAATGGATTAAATTCTTTACAAATATATTTAAATCAATATTAAAAGACAAATTTATCCTTAATTAATTTTAATAAAGAATATCTTATTTATAACCAAAATAATTTATTACTCTTAAAAGACTTATTTCTGTTCAACTCTATAAAAAACCAATTTTAGTTTTACCTTTGGAAGTATCTAATTTTTCTAACACGTAACTAATGCCTTTAAATAACTCAAAAGATTTAAAACTAGCCGTTCTTATTGATGCCGATAATGTTCCGTACAGCAACGTAAAAGGGATGATGGAAGAAATTGCAAAATTTGGAACACCAACCACAAAACGTATTTATGCAGATTGGACAAAGCCAAACTCAAATGGCTGGAAAGGCGTTTTACTAGAACATGCCATCACTCCTATTCAACAATACAGCTATACGGTTGGAAAAAACTCATCAGATTCTGCCTTAATTATCGATGCAATGGATTTACTTTATTCAGGAAAACTGGATGGTTTTTGCATTGTTTCAAGCGATAGCGATTTTACCCGTTTGGCAATTCGTCTTCGTGAATCCGGCATGAAAGTAATTGGTATTGGCGAAAAGAAAACGCCAAACTCTTTTATAGTTGCCTGCGACAGGTTTATTTATATTGAGGTTTTGGATGGCGCAATCCAGAAGAAAAAACCAAAAGTTACCGCAGCCACAGACGCTAAAAAACCTGTTGAAAAACCTGCCGAAAAAGCATTGCATAAAATCGACAAACAAACCATAGAACTTATCGAAGCTACCATTGAAGATATTGAAGATGATGATGGCTGGGCATTTCTTGGCGATGTTGGAAATTTAATTGTAAAGAAAAAACCCGAATTTGACCCAAGAAATTATGGTTTTTCTAAGCTTACGCCAATGCTAAAATCTTTAACTGATATTCTTGAAATTGATGAAAGAGAATCAGATAAAAAAGGCATTAAGCACGTTTACGTTCGATTACGCTTTAATTAATTATTACTTTATTACCCTTTTAAATTTTTGAAAACATGAGAAAAAAATTCTTTATCTACGGATTCTTATTGTTTCTAATTGTTGCAGCAACTTATTATTATACCAACCGAGGCTTTTTGCTTGTCATTATTTTGCCAATATTATTAGTCGTTGGTATTTATAATGCGATACAAACAAAACACGCCATTTTAAGAAACTTTCCTGTTTTGGGCTATTTCAGGTATTTATTTGAAATGATAGCGCCAGAAATTCAACAATATTTTATCGAAAGATCTACTGATGGAAAGCCTTTTTCAAGAAATCAGCGTTCATTAGTATATCAAAGAGCCAAAAACATTGATTCAAGTACGCCTTTTGGAACTCAGCTAAACTTAAATCATGATAGTTACGAAGGAATAAAACATTCTATTTTTCCGGCAAAAGTAAACGAAGAATTACCTCGTGTATTGGTTGGCGGAAAAGATTGCAAACAACCTTATCTCGCTTCTTTATTTAATGTTTCTGCCATGAGTTTTGGTTCGCTAAGCGAAAATGCAGTCCGTGCCATAAATATTGGTGCCAAAAAAGGAAATTTCTATCAAAATACAGGAGAAGGCGGTTTAACCGAATTTCATCTTGCGGGCGGTGGTGATATTACCTGGCAAATTGGAACAGGATATTTTGGATGCCGCGATGCCCAAGGAAATTTCAGTCCTGAAAAATTCTCTGAAAAGGCTAATCTTCCAAACGTAAAAATGATTGAGATTAAACTTTCTCAAGGTGCAAAACCAGGTCACGGAGGCGTGCTTCCGGCTGCTAAAAATACGGAGCAAATTGCTAAAATCAGAGGTGTTGAACCAAATAAAATGATTCTTTCTCCTCCTGGTCATGGCGCTTTTTCAGACAGTAAAGGGCTTATTCATTTTATTGCACAATTGCGTGAATTATCAAACGGAAAACCTGTTGGATTTAAATTGTGCATTGGTAATACAGGCGAATTTGAAGCTATTTGCCATGAAATGATTTCTGAAGATATTTATCCTGATTTTATAACAGTTGATGGCGCCGAAGGCGGAACAGGAGCTGCTCCTTTAGAATTTGCTGACGGTGTTGGAATGCCGTTTGAACCTGCTTTGATTTTTGTAAACAAAACACTGATCGGACTAAATATTCGCGATAAAATACGCATTATTGGCAGCGGGAAAATTATTTCGGGTTATTCTATTTTACATGCCGTTGCTTTAGGCGCAGATATGTGTAACAGTGCAAGAGGATTCATGTTTTCGCTAGGCTGTATTCAGGCGCTTCGTTGTCACAATAACGAATGCCCAACCGGTGTTGCAACTCAAAATAAAATGTTGATGAAAGGTTTGGTTGTCACCGATAAATCAGATCGTGTGTATCATTTTCATAAAAATACGCTTCACTCTGCCAATGAACTTCTTGCCGCAGCAGGAAAAACATCATTTGCAGATGTAGACATTAATATCTTTATGCGTGGCGATGAATTTGCCAATTTATCAGACAGTTATTTTCCTGATAATCTAACAAACGTTACCAAAAGAAATTAAATGAAAAAGCCTCTCTGAAATTACAAAGAGGCTTTTTTATTTTTTTTGCATAACTTATGTTTTTGGTATTTTGCATTAAAGTTTAGCAGTTTCTTTATTTCCAGAAGTACCGGTAGATTTATTTTCTAAAACTGCTAATTCTTCTTTATCAACTAATTGTTTGGCAAGAATAATATTATTATACGCTAAAAAGTACACATCAAAAGTTACTCCTTCTTCAATTAATTCTGTAGATATCTGATCGTTTTTAATCATTTCTTTAAGCAAAGCCGGAAAAGATTCTTTGTAGGCTAATTTGTTTGCATCGTTTTCTTCGAGATTTGTTTCAATTCTAATCTCAATTTTATTGTCGTTTAAAAATGCTTTAGCTGTTGTACTGGTAATGCCGCTGCCTTTAATTGAAGACGAAGTATTATAGTTACTGACATGTTCCTGTATTTTTTGCTTGGTATTTTTACAGCTCACCAACAAAAAAACAGTGATTAACACGAATGCGATTTGAGTAATTTTTTTCATAATTTTTTGGTTTTATGGTTAAATATTAACTCAAACATAGCAAAATTTACACAGAAAAACAATATCAATTACTAAAAAATAAAAATGTAATTGTTTGACTGCAAATAAATTACTACAAAATTAAAAGCCATAATTCACTTTTATACAGCTACAAAAAAGCCCTTTAAAAATATTTTAAAGGGCTTTACTATTTTAAAAAATACGATTTTAAATTGATTATTTTTTTATTAATTCCGGCATTGTTTCCGTATTAACAATCTCTTTTACGAACACCGTATTATCATCAGCCAAAAAATAAACATCAAACTGAACTCCTTCGTTTACTAATTCTTTTGGAATTTGATCTTTGTTTAGCATCTCTTTCAATACATCAGGAAATTTCTTTACAGCTTCCGACTTATTAGAATCGTTTTGCTTCAAATCGGTTTCAAATCGCAATTCGATTTTATTGTCATTAATGTAACCTCTTGCAGTTGTAAGTGTTACGTGATCACTCTTAAAATTTTTAGCATCAGCATTGTATGAAGCTACATATTCCTGAAGTTTTTGTTTCGTGTTTTTACAACTTAACAGTATTACTGCAAAAATAATAGCAAACAAGATTTGGCTTATTTTCTTCATCATAATCTTTAATTTTATTTTAGTTTTTGAAGTCTCAAAAGTGCTTCAAGATAATAATAATCTGCATAATTTATAGAACAATCAATTTCACTTCCGGCTGGTTTGTGCCCGGTTGAATGAAGTAAAAATGCCGAATTAACATCATGACTCTGATAATGGTCAGAAAGCGAAACGATCATTTTTTTAGATTTGGTAAGATATTCATTTTTCAGTGTTTTATCTTTTGTATACGAACTCAATTCAATTAATGCCGAAGATACAATTGCTGCTGCAGATGCATCTCTGGGTTCATTTGGAATGTTAGGCGCATTAAAATCCCAATACGGAACTAAATCGTCAGTTGTTAATCTGTCCAAATAAACACGCGCTATTTTATGAGCAAAATCTAAAAACTTAGGATCTTTTGTTTCTCTGTAAACCATTGTAAAACCATAAATTGCCCAAGCCTGACCTCTCGCCCACATACTATCGTCGCTATATCCTTGTGCAGTTCTTCCTTTTATCTTTTTGCCGGTTTCATAATCATAAATTATAACGTGATACGAACTGTAATCTGGTCTGAAATGATTATTCATTGTAGTTTCAGCATGTTTTACGGCAATATCATATAGCTTTTTGTTTCCTCCATTTTTAGATGCCCAAAAAAGCAATTCTAAATTCATCATATTATCGATGATTGTGTTATGACCGCCAAATTTATTATGAGGCCAAGACTGAATTGTTCCTACTTTTGGATTAAAAAGCGTAGCCAGCGTATCAGCAGTTTTCAAGATAATAGTTTTGTATGCCGGATTTTTGGTTAATCGATATCCGTTTCCAAAGCTATTAAAAACCTGAAATCCTAAATCATGATCATTTGCTTTGTTTACAGACAATGGTGTTAAAAACTGACTGAATTTATCGGCTTCTTTTTCCCATTTTTTATCTCCGGTTGCTTCATATAAATACCACAATTCTCCAGGCCAGAAACCACTCGTCCAATCTTTGTAATTTACAAACTTCCATTCTTTGCTTCCTAACGGAATAGTTCTTGGCGAAGTTCCATCATTCGGAATTACTTTTAAAGTTTCAGAAGCCTGATTCGCACAATATTCAAGCTGTTTTTTAATATTAAAGGATTTGTCTTTTTGAGAATAACCTATATTTCCTAGTAGAAACAAAGTCAAAATCAGCGTTGTAAATCTTGTATTCATGTGGTTATTTTTGATAGAGGTTTATAGAATTGATAAATTTATAAAATAAGTAGAACCAATCCGAATCTTTGTATTTTTGTTTACCTAAAAAAGTACTAAAACCAACCAAACTTAAAACTTGAAATCCTGTAAACCCGACAGGTTTTAAAAACCTGTCGGGTTTGGCGCAAACCTCGCAATCAAAATCGCCAATCTTGTCATTCTGAGGAACGAAGAATCTCCGTAAAAAACTCTACAAAGATTGGCGATTTTGCGTGCGGAGCTACTTGCTGAGATTCTTCGTTCCTCAGAATGACAAGATTGACGATTATATCTGCGTAGTAATCAATTACTCAAGCGTCTGCGTAATTTTATCAATATTTAAACTATTCGCCATTGCCGTAAATATCTCATAATACACTGATTTGTTATCATACAGTTCATCATGTGCACCTTGTTCTATACATCTTCCTTTTTCTAAAACAATAATATGTGATGCATCAATAATTTGAGAAATACTATGCGAAATAATAATCACTGTTCTGTCTTTTTTTATGGCGTCTAATGATTTCTTTATTTGCTCAGTCGCAATTGCATCGAGACTTGCCGTAGGTTCGTCTAAAAAAATAATGGGCGGATTTTTTAAAAACAACCTCGCAATTGCGATTCGTTGTTGTTGTCCGCCAGAAAGCAAATGCGCATCAGAATCGTATCCTTTAGGCAATTGCATCACTTGTTCATGAATATAAGCTTGTTTAGCCGCATCTATAACTTCTGATTTTGAAGCTTCGGGATTTCCGTAAAGAATATTCTCAGCAATTGTACCTTTAAAAATGTGGTTCTTCTGCAAAACCAATCCAATGTTTTTTCGCAGAAAATCAGTATTATAATCATTTAAATCAACTCCATCCAGATAAATTTTTCCGGAAGAAGGCAAATAAAACTTATCCAGCAAATTAATAATAGTACTTTTTCCGGCTCCGCTTAAACCCACCAAAGCAGTTGTTTCATTTGGTTTTATGGTAAAATTAATATCCGAAAGTGCTTTGGTTCCATTTGGATAAGCAAAATCAACATTTTTAACTTCAATTAAACCCACTATTTTTTCAGGAATATAATTCCCGCTGATTTCTTTTTCATTTTCAGATTCTAAAATATCGAAGAAACCTTCTGAATAAATTAAAGCATCATTTACTTCATCATAAATTCGGTGTAACTGCCTGATTGGAGACGAAACATTATTAAATAACATAATATGAAACATGATTGCACCAATCGTCATCGTATTATTCAAAACAAAATAAGCGGTAAGAATAATGATTATGACTACTCCTATTTGTTCTATAAATCCTTTAATACTTTCAAAAATGAAACTGGTTTTTCTGGTAGCCAATTGATTTTCGGTCATTTCAAACTGAATTTTCTGATGCCGATCTGCTTCCATTGGTTCGCGAACAAAAGATTTAATTACCGTTATGGATTCAATTAAACTTATGATCCCGTTATTCTTTGTTTCACGATAATTACGCATTCTTCGGCGAAAGCCACTTAATTTACTGGCTTGCAACTGACTGACATAAAAGTAAATTGGAATAATACATAAACTTACCAAACCAACATAAACATTGGCATAAAACATCAAGATCAAAGCCACAAAAGCATTAGCAAACAAGGGCAGAATATCAATAAAAAAGTTTTGTACCAATCGTGTTAAACTGCTGATTCCTAAATCGATTCTGGTTTGAAGTTTTCCACTTTCATTTTCGCCTGACGTGTAAAACTCCATTCTGTAGCTTAAAATTTTCTCTACGATTGTCTGCGAAATATCGCGGGTTATAAATATGCGTAGTTTTTCTCCATAAAATTTCTGTCCAAATTGCACGACTGAATAAATTAACTCTTTAGAAAGCAAAACAATACTTATAATGCCCAATAAATGAAATCCTTTTGATAATGGTTCATGCGCCACCATTAAATTACTGATTGTATCAACGGTATACTTTAATATTAAAGCATTTACCTGTGCTGCAAATGAACCTAAAAAAGTAAGTAATAAAGTTGCGATTACCATTTTTCGATACGGTTTCACAAAAGGCATTATTTTTTATAGAGTGCGGATATCTGCATTTATTTTATTTTTAGGCAACTTATCAAATATAAGAATTCTAAATTTGTGTTTGAAATATTCATACAACTAAACTCCTTATTATGCAACTTGTTTTCGCTTCAAACAATCAAAATAAAATTAAAGAAATTCAAAGTATCTTAAACGGATCGATACAATTATTAAGTCTTGAGGATATTGGCTGTCACGAAGATATTCCTGAAACTGCTGAAACTATTGAAGGAAACGCGATTTTGAAAGCCAATTATGTTACCGAAAAATATGATTATGATTGTTTTGCTGATGATACCGGTCTGGAAGTTATAGCTTTAAATGGTGAGCCGGGTGTTTACTCAGCAAGATATGCCGGCGAACAGCGTAATGCTGATGATAATATGAATAAACTTTTAGAAGCTTTATCAGATAAAGAAGATCGCAGCGCTCAATTCAAAACTGTTATAGCTTTAAACTTAAAAGGAAAACAACATCTTTTTACAGGAATTGCAAAAGGCGAAATTACTTTGAATAAAACCGGAAATCATGGTTTTGGATATGACCCGATATTTCAGCCTGAAAACTATAAGGAGACTTTTGCCGAATTATCTTCTGAAATTAAGAATAAAATCAGCCATCGTGCAAAAGCAACTCAGCAACTAATTGATTTTCTGAACTCCACAAAATAATTGTTCCAAATAAAACATTTTAAAGTCGAAATTTTAAATTTCACGACGAAATTTTTTGCTATTTTCTTCGATTCGCAGTAAAAATCATTTTACATTAAACATAACTTTTTGATAATCAAATCATAACAAATACATAATTCTTAAAATAGCATTAGTTTATCTGAATAATTAACAGTAATTTTGCACCCTATTTTAAAAATACATATGAATAAATTTGAACAATTAGGATTGAATGAATCGTTACTGAAGGCGATTTTAGATCTAGGATTTGAAAATCCGTCAGAGGTACAGGAAAAGGCGATTCCCCTATTATTGGAAAAAGACACAGATATGGTTGCGTTGGCTCAGACAGGGACAGGGAAAACGGCAGCTTTCGGTTTTCCGCTAATTCAAAAAATTGATGCTGACAACAGGAATACACAAGCATTAGTTTTATCGCCAACACGAGAACTTTGTTTACAGATTACCAACGAACTTAAAAACTACTCAAAATACGAGAAAGGTATTAATGTGGTAGCAGTTTACGGCGGGGCTAGTATTACAGAGCAAGCTAGGGACATTAAAAGAGGAGCACAAATTATTGTGGCAACTCCGGGAAGAATGCAAGACATGATTAACAGAGGTTTAGTAAACATTAAAAATATAGATTACTGTATTCTTGATGAGGCTGACGAAATGTTAAACATGGGATTTTATGAGGATATCGTATCTATTTTATCCGATACTCCAGATCAAAAAAGTACATGGTTGTTCTCTGCAACTATGCCACAAGAGGTTGCAAGAATTGCAAAACAATTCATGAGCGATCCTGTAGAAATTACTGTTGGAGCTAAGAACTCAGGTTCTGCAACAGTTTCTCACGAATTTTACTTAGTAAATGCACGTGATCGTTACGAAGCTTTAAAACGTTTAGCCGATGCAAATCCGGATATTTTCTCTGTGGTTTTCTGTCGTACTAAAAGAGATACACAAGCTGTAGCTGAAAAATTAATTGAAGATGGATACAGCGCTGCTGCATTGCACGGAGATTTATCTCAGGCGCAACGTGATGGTGTAATGAAATCTTTCCGTGGAAGACAAATTCAGATGCTTGTTGCTACTGACGTTGCTGCACGTGGTATTGACGTTGATAATATTACTCACGTAGTAAATTACCAGCTTCCTGACGAAATTGAAACTTACAATCACCGTTCAGGACGTACCGGTAGAGCCGGAAAATTAGGAACTTCTATTGTAATTGTTACAAAAAGTGAGTTGCGTAAAATTTCTTCTATCGAAAGAATCATCAAACAAAAGTTTGAAGAAAAAGCTATTCCATCAGGAATCGAAATTTGCGAAATTCAATTATTGCACTTAGCAAATAAAATTAAAGATACTGAGGTTGATCACGAAATTGACAACTATTTACCGGCAATCAACAATGTTCTTGAAGGTTTATCTAAAGAAGAATTGATTAAGAAAATGGTTTCAGTAGAATTTAACCGTTTCATTGCTTACTACAAAAAGAACAGAGATATTTCTAATCAGTCTTCAGGTTCTGAAAGACGCGAAAGAACTGATTCTGAACCAAGAGAATTTAATAATAACGGAGCAGTTCGTTATTTTGTAAACATTGGTTCAAGAGACAATTTCGACTGGATGACGCTAAAAGATTACTTGAAAGAAACATTAGACTTAGGTCGTGATGACGTTTTCAAAGTAGATGTAAAAGAAGGTTTTTCTTTCTTTAACACTGATCCTGAACACACTGATAAAGTAATGGAAGTATTAAACAACGTACAATTAGAAGGACGTCGTATTAATGTTGAAATTTCTAAAAATGATGGTGGCGGAAGACGTGACCATAATGGACGCAGCGGCGGTGGACGTTCTTCTGGAGGTCCAAGACGTGAAGGCGGAGGAAGCTTCGGTCCCAGACGTGAAGGTGGTTCTGGTGGCGGAGGTTTTAGAAGCGACAGAAACTCAGCTCCAAGAGAAGGTGGCGGTTTCAGAAGCGACAGAAGTTCATCTGCTCCAAAAAGAGAAGGTGGTTTTAGAAGCTCAACTCCAAGAACAGAAGGTGGTTCAGACAGAGCCCCAAGACGTTCTGAAAGCTTTGGTGATTCGCCAAGACCAAGAAGACCAAGAAGAGATTAATTCTCTTTGTTAATTTTCTTATAATTATATTCGAAGACTGCGAAATATTTAATCCCTATTTAGTACTTTTAGTGCTTTAAATCAGGATATGAAATATTTCGCAGTTTTCTTTTTTACACTATTCTCAACTTTTGGTTTTGCGCAAGACACAGAATCTAATGTTCCGCAAAGAGTATCAGGATACATTATCAATGACAATAGTAAACAACCACTTTCTAATGTTAACATCATCAATACCAACAAAGTCCGTGGTGCAAAATCTGACGCTAAAGGATACTTTGAAATTGATGTACAGCCAAATGACACCATCCACTTTTCGATTTTAGGTTTTCAGTCTTTAAGAATCAGAGTTACCAATGACTGGATAAAAAATAAAGTAACGCGAATTCAGCTTACTGAAAAAGCAATTGCGCTTGAAGAAGTGGTTATTGCTCCTTTTAACTTAACGGGCTATCTTGAAGTCGATTCAAAATTAATTCCTACGAAAGAAAATTATCGTTACAGTATTTCTGGTCTTACACAAGGTTATGAAGCAGGTGAATATTCTCCAAATGCTTTTGGCAAGGTATTAGGATCTATTTTTAACCCCGCTGACGTTTTGTATGGTTTCTTTGGAAAAAACGGAAAAGAACTCAAGAAACTAAAGGAAATGAAGAAAGATGATACGGTTAGAAATCTTTTAGAATCAAAATATGATCGTGAAACGGTATCGGTACTTTTAGGCGTTAGTAAAGATGAAATACCTGAAATTTTACAGCGTTGTAATTACTCTGACTCTTTTATTCAAACAGCAAACGATTTACAGATTATGGACGCAATTAGCGCCTGTTATGAACAATATAAAGTATTAAAACGTAATTAATTTTACTTTTAAATAAAATTAAAAATCCTCATTTACCAGTAGTAATTGAGGATTTTTTGTTTAGAATCAATAACAAAAAAAACGAAAACCATGACTTCAATACCTTTTCAAACCATTGATTGGAATCTCATTGAAAAAACAGAACATTCGGGAGAAAGCGGAACAGCTTATTGGCAAACCTTACAATTAGGAGGTTTACGGATTCGAAAAGTTACTTATTCTGAAAAATATATTGCTGATCACTGGTGCCAAAAAGGACATATTGTACATTGTCTTGAAGGCGAATTTATTAGTGAATTAGAGAACGGACAAAAGTTTAAACTTTCAAAAGGAATCACTTATATTGTGTCTGATGAAGTCAGTTCTCACCGCTCTGTAACAACAAAAGGTGTCGAGTTATTAATAATCGATGGAGACTTTCTAAGGTAATATTGTAAACAAATCAGAATATTATAGCTATATTTACTTACAATCAAAAAAAGAAATTAATTAAATTTAAATATTATGGCAAAGAGTCAGGATGCTAAAAAAACAGCAAAAAAAGAACCGTTAAAAACGGCTAAAGAGAAAAAAGAAGAAAAAAGAGAAAAGAAAAATAGTCCTAAAAGGGATTAGTTTTCAGTCTCAGTTTACAGTCTCAGTTTGCAGTTCTTTAAAACTGAATACTGAGACTGTGACTGAATACTATTACTATTTTACCGGAATATTCGAAAGAATTTCCAATACAAATTTCCAATATTTTTGAGCAGATGAAATACTTGCTCTTTCATCTGGCGAATGTGCACCATGAATTGTTGGTCCAAAAGAAATCATATCCATATCAGGATAATTTGTGCCTAAAATTCCACATTCAAGACCAGCATGACAAGCTACCACTTTTGGTTTATCTCCGTTTTGTTTTTCATAAATTCCAACCAGAGTATCTAATATTTCAGAATTAACATTTGGTGTCCAGCCCGGGTAAGAACCAGAAAGTTCTACCTCGCAACCCACTAATTCAAAAGCTGAACGTAATGAATTTGCTAAATCAAATTTTGAACTTTCAACAGAAGAACGGGTTAAACATCCTACCAGAATTTCACCATCTTTTATGATAACTCTGGCAATATTGTTTGAAGTTTCAACTAAATCAGCCATGTCAGGGCTCATTCTGTAAACGCCATTATGAGCAGCATAAATTGCTCTTATAATTCCTTCCTGAACACCTAAATCCATTACTTTTTCAGGTAAATCACATTTTACGATTTCAATTGAAAGGTTTGGTTCAGTAGTTTTATATTCTGCTTTTATATCGTTGATGATTTCCTGCATATCAAAAATATAGGCTTCATCAAACATTTCAGAAATAATTACTTTTGCAACACTTTCTCTCGGAATCGCATTTCGTAAACTTCCACCATTAATTTCTACAACTTGCAATCCGAAGTTTTCAAAACCATCAAATAACAAACGATTCATGATCTTATTGGCATTTCCAAGACCTTTATGAATATCCATTCCTGAATGTCCTCCATTTAAGCCTTTTACAGTAATTATATGTCCAACAGAACCTTCCGGAACCTCCTCTTCATGATATGTTCTTGTCGCTGTTACATCAATTCCTCCGGCACAGCCTATATCAATTTCATCATCTTCTTCAGTATCTAAATTCAATAAAATCTGCCCTTGCAGGATTCCGCCTTTTAGATTTAAAGCGCCAGTCATTCCTGTTTCTTCATCAATTGTAAACAAAGCTTCAATTGCAGGATGCGGAATATCTTTACTTTCTAAAATAGCCATAATTGTCGCTACTCCAAGTCCATTATCAGCGCCGAGCGTTGTACCACGCGCACGAACCCAGTCGCCATCAACATACATGTCAATTCCCTGAGTATCAAAATCAAAAACGGTATCTGCATTTTTTTGATGAACCATGTCAAGATGTCCCTGCATTACAATTGCTTTGCGATTTTCCATTCCCGGAGTCGCAGGTTTTCTGATGATTACATTTCGAATTTCGTCTTCAAAAGTTTCTAAACCTAAGCTGTTTCCAAAATTTTTCATAAACTCTATTACGCGTTCTTCTTTCTTTGACGGACGCGGAACTGCGTTTAAATCGGCGAATTTATTCCAAAGTGCTTTTGGTTCCAGATTTCTTATTTCCTGACTCATTATATTTTGTTTGAAGTTTAACAATTATGAGTTTCAAAGTTACAAAGTTTAAACTCTTTTTTCGCCACAAATTTCACGAATTAGCACAAATTAAAATGACTCTAAAATTAGATTTGGATAATATTTAAGCAGAATAAGAAAATTAAGGTTTTATTTTTTATTTGGGATATTTTGAAGGATTCAGCGATGTATTAAAAACAGATAAAATATAAATTGTTTTCAACTTTTCATCAATGAAATAAAAGATAATAAAGGGGAATTTTTTAGTGGGGAAACCGTGATAATCTTTATATCTAATTTGAAAGAAGGGATTTATTGTCAACGTTTCTATATGATCATTAACTACCTGATAAAAATATTCAC
This sequence comes from Flavobacterium sp. N1736, assembly GCF_025947065.1. Lineage (NCBI taxonomy): Bacteria > Pseudomonadati > Bacteroidota > Flavobacteriia > Flavobacteriales > Flavobacteriaceae > Flavobacterium > Flavobacterium sp. N1736. Next base: position 413,754 of record NZ_CP109994.1, on the reverse strand, counting down.
CCAGGTCGCTTTGCTTAGATTCATAATAATCAATTGCATTTTAAATATCAAGAATTGCTCTTGGTTCAATTACAACTTCAAAAATCATTTACCGGACTTAAAACGGAATTGTTTCTTTGCTTCATTCCAAGGAAGGAAGTCTTCTACTTTTGAAGTTGATCTTCTTTCATTTAATAAATTTTTCATTTCTTCAGTAACAGAAAATTCATTAATTACAGTTTCGTAATTAAATTTTTCTATTAATTGCATAAAGAATGACAATTCATTATCCGGAATATTTAAAGTTATTTGTGTCATTTTTTACTTTTATGAATAACAAATTTACAAAAAAGAAAGTGAACTAGTGTTTTAATTATTATTTTTAACCCAAAAGTAAAACCGTGAGAAGAAAATATATCCTTCCTTTGTTCCTGTTAATTCAAATTATCATTTTAAAGATACTCCCCTTTTTTCCAGAGTTTATCGAAAGGTTCTACAGCAACGGATTGTATATAAAAATGTCTCATTTTTCAAGAATACTTTTAGGCAAAATTCCGTTTTCTGTTGGCGATTGTATTTATACTATTTTGATTTTACTTTTTATAAGATGGCTTTGGAAAACTCGTAAAACATGGAAGCTTCAATGGAAAGATAATCTTCTAAAAGCACTAAGCTGTATTTCGATATTCTATTTTTTCTTTCATTTTCTCTGGGCATTCAATTATTACAGAGAACCTCTTTTTGAAAAAATGAAAATTCAAAGAGAATATACGGATGCTGAATTATTGGCTTTTACAAAAAAATTAATTGCAAAAACAAATGAAATTCAATTACAGATAACTAAAATTGATAGTGCAAAAATCGTTTTTCCATATTCACAGAAAGAAGCCTTTTTAATGAATTTAAACGGATATGAAAATCTTGCAAAAGAATACCCTTATTTCAAATATGACATTTTAAGTGTTAAAAAATCCCTCTTTAGCCTGCCATTAACTTATATGGGTTTTGGTGGATATTTGAATCCTTTTACAAATGAAGCTCAGGTTAATGACTTGTTGCCAATGTACAATTTTCCTTTAACGACTTGTCATGAAATGGCACATCAAATGGGGTTTGCAAGCGAAAGTGAATGTAATTTTATTGGCGTTTTAGCCTCAGTAAAAAATAAAAATTTATACTATCAGTATTCCGGCTATAGTTTTGTTTTGCGATATTGTTTGGGAATCTGGAAATTTAAAAACGAGAAAATTTTTAATCAATTAAAGAAAACCGTCAATATTGGAATTTTAAAAAACTATCAGGAAAGTGAGGATTTCTGGAGGCAGTATGACACTTTTATTGATAAAGGTTTTCATATTCTGTATGACAATTTCTTAAAAACAAATAATCAAAAAGATGGCATGGACAGCTACAGTAAATTTATAGATTTGATGGTCAATTATTATAAAACCAGAAAATTATAGTTTTTTTTTTGCGACAGATTGAAGGATTAAAAAGATTTAACTTTGAAATTCTTAAATTCAGAACCAAAATTTTACACAGATATAAAATCATTAAAATCTATTAATCTGTGGCAAAAAAATAAAAACACGCTGTAACAAAATTGATTTAAATACTACTAATACATTATGACCGAAAACCTAGAACAATCATTTGTTGCGCAATTGCAGGCAAATCAGAATATAATCCACAAGATTTGTAGATTATATACTGCCGGCGAAGATGCACATAAAGATTTGTTTCAGGAAATAACCATTCAGCTTTGGAAAGCGTATCCAAAATTTAGAGGCGACAGCAAGTTTTCGACCTGGACGTACCGCGTTGCTTTAAATACCGCCATTACCTTATACCGCAAAACCAAAAGAACCGTATCGACAGTAGAATATGAAAGTCATCAGCATTTTGTAAAAGATGTTGATTACAATTATGAAGAGGAAGAACAAATTAAATTGATGTACAAAGCTGTTTACCAGCTTAATGACATCGAAAAAGCATTAGTTTTTATGTATTTAGAAGACAAAGATTATCAAGAAATAGCCGAAACTCTCGGAATAAGTGAAGTGAATGCACGCGTGAAAATGAATAGAATTAAAGGGAAACTTAAAAAAATACTAAATCCTTAAAAATTATTATGAAAGAACTGGATTTATTAAAAAAAGACTGGAAAAAGAACTCGGATTCTTTTGAACAAATTTCAGAAAATGAAATCTACAAAATGATTCATAAAAAATCATCTTCAATTGTGAAGTGGATTTTGATTATCAGTATTTTGGAAATTTTATTTTGGACAGTTTCAAACTTCTTTTTCAGTACTGATGAAATGCTGATTAAGATAAAACATGCCGAAATGATATTTTATCTTGAGCTTTTAACCTATTTCAATTATGTTGTAGTACTGATATTTGTATATTTCTTTTACAAAAACTATAAAACAATTTCTACGACAGAATCTACCAAATTATTAATGGGCAGTATTTTAAAAACCCGAAAAACAGTTCAGTATTACGTTTGGTATAACTTAGGAATGGCTGTTTTAAGCTCTATCATTAGCTTTTTCATTGCTTTTGTATACAATCCGGAAATGGAGTTTTTAAGGGATAAACTAGCCACAAACGGCAAAGCAATGATGATGACTATAGGTATTTTATTTCTGGTAACTCTTGCTTTTTTAGGTATATTCTGGTGTTTCTACAGATTGTTGTACGGAACGTTATTACGCAGATTATATGCTAATTATAAAGAGTTGAAGAAGATAGATTTTTAGAAAAAGGTACAAAGGTTCAGAGTTGCAAAGGTTCAAAGTTTTTTCAACTTGAAACCTGAAATGGGACTTTTTTAAATCTAAAATCTAAACTCAGAAATCTAAAATCGTTAATAATCCCATCTTCTCATTTGATTTAATTCTTCCTGTATTTTTAATTCTTCTGCAGGAATAACTTTTAAAAATGATGGATGCTGTTCTATTGCATATTCTACTTTTTCAACGATTTCATCGATTGTATCGTTTTCATAATCAATATCAAGAGGTTCTTTGATGATGAAAGATTGCAGAATTCCTTTCTTTTTCATTCGCAGCCCTTTTTTATCAAACGAACGACGAAAACCATCAATTACTATTGGAATAACAATAGGTTTATGCTGTTTTATAATATGCGCAGTTCCTTTACGAACAGGTTTAAACGATTTTGTTGTGCCTTGCGGAAACGTAATTACCCATCCATCTTCAAGCGCAATTCTGATATTTTCAGTATCATTTGGATTCACATCACGTTTTTCGGTAACATCGACGCCTTTTGCACGCCAGGTTCTTTCGACAGTAATAGCGCCTACATAAGATAAAATTCTTGGCAGCAAGCCGGCTTGCATCGTTTCTTTAGCTGCCACGTAATACAAATTCATTTTAGGCTGCCACAAATAACCAATATTCTTAATGTTATCCTGACGTCCGCTTAAACTTGCGTTAAAAACGTGAAACATCGCTACAACATCGGCAAAATAAGTCTGGTGATTGGATATAAACAAAACATTCGTATCAGGAAGCGTTTTTATAATTTCAGAACCTTCGATCTGTAAATCATTAAATCCTCTATATCTTCGGTGCGTCATGGCACCCAAAATACGGATTAACCATTTCTTGATGAATAATATATGTCCGAAAGGATTTCGTTTAAACAATCCCATAGCAGTTTATTGTTTTTTTTAAGTCGCAAACATACAAAAATTATTCTTTCAGCAATAGTAATAAGCAATTTCAGAAAAAAAATGTTATTCTTATGAATATCAAATTGTTAAATTATTGTTTCTCAGATTTTTCTCCAAAACTAATTTTCAAGACATCTCGCAATTCACTTAAAATCATGGCTGTCGCTCCCCATACAATATGATTTTGAATATTGAATGCCGGCACTACAATATTAGATCCGTAAGAAGTTGACAACGTGGCTTCGATGATTATTTCATCATCCAGAAAAACCGAAAGCGGCAACTCTATAATATCGGCAACCTCTCTAACATCCGGAAAAAAGGAAAGCTCATCATGGGAAATTCCTAAAAATGGATGCACCAAAAAATTACTTGGCGGAATATACATTGGGGAAAATTCCTTTATAATTTCTATTTTTTCAGATAAAACCCCAACTTCTTCCTGTGTTTCACGCAAAGCAGTTGCTTCGTAATTGACATCAAAAGTCTCATATTTTCCTCCCGGAAAAGCAATTTGCGACGAATGAACGCCATTATAGGCATTTCTAACTATTAAAACTAAATGCGTATTGTCTTTTTTGGGATAAAAAAGCATCATTACAGCTGCAATTCTGGGGTTTACAGCTTGCAGGTCAAGATTTTTTAAAGCTTCTGTACGTTCTTTTGGTGCCATTTTTATATGCGCAGCTTCTCCCGGAAGTTCAATTGGGATTAAATTAGGAACATATTGCAAAAAATCTTGAAAATCCATATTCAAAGTTTATTTTTGTACTTTCAAATAAAATATAAATATAGTCCAGAAAACGCGGTTCTACAAGTTTTCTAAAACCAAAGCCATAAAAATGTACAGCAGAGAAGAATCACAAAAGTTAAAAAGAGAGTTTTGGGTGGCTTTCGCCGAAAAATATCCACGAAAATGGGTTCTTTATGATACCAAAATCAAAGACTTTTCTTTTAAGTTTTTTGTAGATAATAAAAAAGCACAAGTTCTAATTGACATAGAACCTCGAAGCGATGAAAAACGAACTGCTTATTTTGAAAAAATAGAAGCTTTAAAAAACATTCTCGAAGAGGAATTCATCAAAGATTTGGTTTACGAAAAAAACTATACGCTGGAAAGTGGTAAAACCATTAGCCGAATTTGGATTGAAAAACAAGGTGTCGGTTTTAGTAACCGCAATAATTGGGATGCTATTTTTGATTTCTTTTTTGAAAAAATGCATGCTCTTGAAATGTTTTATTTAGAGTATGATGAGTTTATAAAAGATATTTCTTAGAGGAGAAAGCTTCTGAGTTTCTGAGTATCTAAGATACTATTAAAAACATCAAACCCGCCAGGTTTTAAAAACCTGGCGGGTTTGATGTTTAAAAATTAAGATATATTATAAACAATAATACGATCCTCGTAGTTAATGTAAAGTTGCTTTCGATAATCTTGTTTTTTGCGGGTAATGATAGAAAGTTTACAATCTATTCCGTTATTGTCTTTGCACAGAAAAGAATACGTAATATCAGTATCATTTTCTTCTCGTTCTATATAATCCATGATTCTAAAAAGCTGAATTTCTTGTGAATAAACTACAATTCGATGCTTATTTGTATCTAATACGACCGAAAGATTTACTAAATCAAGATTGGACCATTCGCCCCATTTCCCTCTTTCATTTTTTTCTAAAACACTAAAGCCTGACGTTTTAAATTGATACGACTGACTATATGTTTGCTGTAAACCAAGTCCAAAAAAAAGTAATACTATATAAATGTATGCGGTTTTCATAAAATAATTCTTGCAGATAATTAAAACTCAAATTTAGCCTTTTCCACGCACGCAATTTCAAAATCTGCTATCATTTGCTGAATAATTTGCTCAACAGGTAAAATTTCATGAATTAATCCTGATATCTGACCTATTTCAAGTTCTCCTTCATCAAGATCACCTTCAAACATTCCTTTTTTAGCCCTTGCTCTGCCCAATAATTCAATTAATTCTTCTTTTGACGGACATTTTTCATATAAATCCTGAACGTCCTGATAGAACTTATTTTTAATCAGTCTTACAGGCGCTAATTCTTTCAATGTCAATTGAGTATCGCCTTCTTTTATATCAACTATCTTTTGCTTAAAATTATTGTGTGATGATGATTCTATTGATGCTGCAAAACGGCTTCCAACCTGAACTCCGTCTGCACCCAAAATCATGGCGGCCAGCATTCCTCTGCCGGTTGCAATTCCGCCGGCAGCAATTATCGGAATTTGGATTTTTTCTTTCACCATCGGAATTAATGTTAACGTTGTCGTTTCATCACGTCCGTTATGTCCTCCGGCTTCAAAACCTTCAGCAACAATTGCGTCTACTCCGGCTTCTTGGGCTTTAAGTGCAAATACGCTGCTGCTTACTACATGCACGACTGTAACTCCTTTTTCTTTAAGAAAAGAAGTCCATGTTTTGGGATTTCCTGCCGAAGTAAAAACGATTTTCACGCCTTCTTCGACAACAATATTCATAATTTCTTCGATGTTTGGATATAACATCGGAATATTGACACCAAAAGGTTTATCAGTCGCTTTTTTACATTTTTGAATGTGTTCACGTAAAACTTCCGGATACATCGAACCGGCACCAATTAAACCTAAACCTCCGGAATTACTTACTGCCGATGCTAATTTATATCCGCTGTTCCAAATCATTCCTCCCTGAATTATTGGATATTTTATATTGAAAAGTTGGGTAATTTTATTCATTAAAAAAATATTATTGCTTGATAAACTTTCCGGTTTTATGTAAACCTTCGGCATCAAAAGTATAAAAATAAAGTCCGCTTTTTAAAGGCTGAACAGAAAGAACAGGATTTTCGTTAGTGACTTCTCTCTCAATAAGTTTTTGTCCTAAAACAGAATAAATAACAACCGAAGCTTTATCATTTTGTTGAGAGAAAGAAAAAGAAATAGTTGTTTTTGCAGGATTTGGAAATACTGAAAAAGCAGGAGTCTCAAAATTTTCTACTCCTAAAGTCAATCCAAAATTAGGAATTCCATATCCATAATTGTTATTCGGGTTTGTGTATCGATCTGAAGATTCTAAAATCATCTGCCTAATTTCCTGATTCGTTTTTGATGGAAAAGCCTGCCACAAACAAGCGACCATTCCTGCCATAATCGGACATGAAAACGAAGTCCCATTCGAAGTTATTATAGTTCCATTGACATCAGAAAGTACAGAAGCAGATCCTTGCGCCATAATATCGGGCTTAGTTCTGCCATCATAACTTGGGCCGATTGAACTAAAACCAGATTTTACCTTAGAAGCCGTTACTGATCCAATTGCTAATACCGAAACTGCATCAGCCGGAGAACCAATATGTGGTTCAGTTTTAGCTCCTTCATTTCCCGCCGAAGCCAAAATTATCATTCCTTTACTAAAAGCTATTTCTGCTCCACGCGAAATAAAAGTTGTGGTTCCGTTCATATCACTATAGGTATGATTATACCTCGCTTCGTCACGCTCACCAAAATATCCTAATGAAGTAGTAATTATATCAACGCCTAAAGCATCTGCTTTTTCGGCAGCTTCAACCCAAAGTGATTCTTCCAGAGGGTTTTCTAAAGCATCAATTTCTGTAATAAAAAGATAATAAGATGCATTTGGAGCTGTTCCTACCAAAGAATTTACTTTGTAACCGCCCATAGCAGAAAGTACTAAAGTTCCATGACTTCCTCCTGTATAAAAATTAGCATTTCTTGTGGTAAAATCATAACCGCCCAGAATTCGGTTATTATTTCTAAGATTTTCAAAGGGCTGAGCCGTATTAACACCAGGAAACCCTGCATCTAAAACCGCAATAATTTTTCCTTCTCCGGTAAAATTCTGCTGATGTAAAACTTGTCCGTTCAGCATCTGAATTTGGTTTGCAGAATTACCGTATGAATAATCAATTGCTGTTTTTAGTTTATTAAGCGTTTGACTTGTACTGGTTTCTGAAACTTTTTTTCCGGTAATATTTAAAGTTTTATCTGCAAAATCTACTTTTTGTACAAAAGATAATAATTTCAAAGCATTGATATCTACCTGCGTACCGCGAATATGAAGTGCATTTAACCATTTAGACTGTGCCACTACCGTTATTCCGGTACTGGCTTTTATTTGATCTATAAAGGAAGTTTCTACAGGCGCATCTGTAACATCTAAAGCTATGTTTTGATTCGTTCTTCGATCTAAAGCTTTTTGAGAAAGTTCTGTCAACGGATTATTAAAGAACAATTGAGCGTTAGGCTTAGTATTGAAATAAACCCAGGCTTCTTGTTGCGAAAATACCGCGAACGAAAGAAGTAATAGAAGAAATGTAAAGTTATATCTCATAGTTTACTTTTTTAAAGGCAAAACCTTTGTAAAAAAGTATAAATCTAAGAAATTACTCCCGAACCAACTAATTCATTACCGAAATACCAAGCTGCAAATTGTCCTTCTGTGATAGCAGATTGCGGTTCATCAAAGTCAACATACATTCCATCTTCAAATTGGTGTAAAGTTGCTTTTTGCAAAGGCTGACGGTATCTGATTCTTGCCATAACTTCCATAGTTTCTCCAACTTTCAAACTAAGATCAGTACGAATCCAGTGCACTTCAGATTTTTCGATAAATAAAGCTTTTTTAAACAATCCAGGATGATTGCTTGTTAAACCTGTATAAATAGTATTGGTTTCAACATCAGTCGCAATGATAAATAACGGATCTGTAGTTCCGCCAACATTCAACCCTTTTCTTTGTCCAATCGTAAAATAATGAGCTCCCTGATGTTTGCCCACAACTTTTCCCATTGTTGGAAGATAATCTCGCTTTTGAGCTTCTAATTTTAGTGCAGAACCTAATGATAAACCAGCATCTTTTTCGACAGCATAAATAGGATCATTTTTATCAATCTGAACAATTTTACCTTCTTTAGGCTGTAATTTTTGCTGCAAAAATTCCGGTAAACGTACTTTTCCAATAAAACACAAACCTTGAGAATCTTTCTTTTCTGCTGTTACCAAATCCATTTCAGCAGCGATTTCGCGTACTTCCGGTTTGGTTAAAGCGCCTATAGGAAACAAGGATTTTGCCAATTGATCTTGTGATAATTGACATAAAAAATATGATTGATCTTTATTGTTATCTGCTCCGGCAATTAATTGATAAACCGGTTTTCCGTCAACTTCAATTTCGTTTTTTTGACAATAATGTCCCGTTGCCACATAATCAGCACCAAGACTTAAAGCAATTTTCATAAAAACATCAAATTTGATTTCGCGATTACAAAGCACATCAGGGTTTGGAGTTCTCCCTTTTTCGTATTCGTTGAACATATAATCAACGATTTTTTCTTTGTATTCTTCGCTCAAATCAACAGTTTGAAACGGTATTCCGAGTTTTTCTGCAACTAATAAAGCGTCGTTACTGTCCTCTAACCAAGGGCATTCATTAGAAATTGTTACCGAATCATCATGCCAGTTTTTCATAAAAAGCCCAATAACCTCATATCCTTGTTGTTGCAATAAATAAGCAGCAACACTAGAATCTACACCACCGGAAAGTCCAACAACTACACGTTTCATTTTAACTCCTTTATGTTTTTATAAGGGTGCAAAGGTAAGTCATATTTTAGAAAATTATATTGGTTTTAATTAGTTTATATAATGCAAGTGTAGATAAAACTTATTGCTTTTTTTAATTACTTTTAATCATCAATAAAAATGTCATGTTAAAACAGATTTTTACTTTTATTTTCTTTATCATTTTCACCACTTTAAGTGCACAAAATTATAGTGCGACATTAAAAAATTATGCCGCTTATAAAGCATTTAAAGGCAAACCTTTATCCGATAAATTTTCGAACATCGAATCGGTAAAAGTGATTTATGATTTGAAAAAACAAAAAATGTATTACTTCAACAGCAGTCTTATTCGTTTGCATTTTGACTTTGTAACAAATTATTTGGGATACAATAAAGAACTTGATATTTTTAATGAGAACAATTATAGCAATACCGAAAAAAACAGGGAATTTTTGCTGGGAAATCTGAATCATATTAAAGGAACCGACAAATGGATTTTTGAACTGGCGGCTTCAGATCATATGCCAATTGTATTATTGGAACGTTTTTATAATCTAATCGTAAGTTCTTCTTTTATTGGTAAGGATTTAAAATTTTATCTGAATAATCCTGAGCAGATTGAATGGTTTCAGCAGCAAAAATTTAAAATTCCCTGTGTAAAATCAGATTATATTTTTAATGAACTAAGTTATCAGGAAGTTGTTCCCGGCAAAAATGTGGGTATTTTAAAACAATATAAAATCAAAGAATTAGAAAGTATTAAGCCTAATCCTGACGAAATTATTATTCTGGACGGAACGCCGGATATTCTACCCAATGTGCGCGGAATTATCGTAAATGAATTACAAACTCCGCTGAGCCATTTAGTATTATTGGGCAAGAACAGAAAAATTCCGATTATGGCGTATACAACGGTTTTTAAAGATCCTAATATTAAAAGATTAATTTCTAAAAAAGTAGAATTAAAAATTGCAATTGATACTTTTTACATCAAAGAAACGGATAAAAAAATAACGCAAAAAGTTATTAAAAAGAAGAAAAAGCTAATTATTGATAATGGTGTTACTGAATTGGTCAATTTAGCTGCTATTCCAAAAAATGGAGTAAATTATATAGGTTCGAAAGCGCAAAATATGGCATACTTAATAGCCATTTCAAAAGAAACTCCGTTTAAAACACCAGAAGATGCGCATGCTATTCCGTTTTATTTTTATACCAAACACATTCAAAAAAAATCGATTTCACCCTTAATTAATGAACTTCTCGCTTATTCGCATAAAGATTCAACAATATGGGTAAATAAACAATTAAAAAAAATACGTGATGCCATAAAAAAAGAACCAATTGATCCTGCATTAATTACCAAATTAAATCAGACTTTTAAAAATGCAGCTTTCAAAAACTTCAGATTTAGATCTTCGACAAATGCTGAAGATATGGATGATTTTAATGGCGCAGGACTTTATGATTCTAAAACAGGGATTTTAGGTGATAGTATTAAAACTTTTGAAAAAGCGATTAAACAGGTTTGGGCAAGCGCCTGGAATGAAAGTTCTTTTACCGAAAGAGAACTTTTTGGTATTGATCAGCAAAATATTGCAATGGGCGTTTTAGTTCATCGTTCGTTCCCGGATGAATTGGCTAATGGCGTTGTGATTACAAAAAATATATTCAGGGAAAATTTTTCAGGAATTACGGTGAATGTTCAAAAAGGGGAAAATTCAGTTGTAAAACCCGAAAAAGGAGAAATTTGCGAGCAGTTTATTGTATATCATTTTACAGAAGGAACAAAAGAAACTGATTTTGATGTTGATTATACTTCAAACTCTAATCTCAACAATAATGAGCCTTTATTGAATATGAAGGAAATCAGCAATCTTTTTCTCGCCAGCAAAAAAATAGAAGAAAAAATGTATCGCTATTGGCGAAAAAACACCTTTCATCCCATAGATATTGAATTCAAAATTGTTGGAGAAAACAGAGATTTATACATCAAACAAGTCAGACCTTTTAATGATTAATTAGTATAAAACCAAAAGATCAATTTCGTTTGAAACCGTATTTATAGTAACGATTTTAAAGTCGAAATTTTCAATGTTAATTTTATCCTGAATCGCCTTTCTGATACTTTGATTGTTTAAAGAAAAATTACTGTCTAATGTAATTTTGACACCAACAGTATTTAAATACTTAGACGTTTTCTTATTCACTATAACGGAAGCAATGACATAAAAACCAATTATAATAATTTGAAAAAAGAGCAGAATTTCGATCTTTTCATACGGATATAAAATATCCAGAATAGAAAGTGTAATCGTAGCAAAAAGAAAGATAATCGCATTAACGGTAAAAGATTGCGTGCGAAATCTCAAAATAGAAAAAATAGCAAATAATCCAAACCCTATTCCTACTCCAATTTCGATTTTTGTAAACAAATAACAAAGCGAAAAAGTACAAAGACCCACAATAACCATCAACGGATTTATGGTTTCATTATCTTTTCTGTTTGAGAAAAAATATAAAATCAGGATCGAAAAAAACAACAATAAAAATCTTCCGGAAAGCTCGTTTAAATCCATTTAATTAAGTGTTTAGCGAATCAAATTTAGAAAAAAGTTTGCAAAGCGGACTAATGACTAATAATCTATTCTGTTTTAGGTTTTGAATCTGCCTGATAATTACTTTTCGGATCACTCATATTTACCTCTTTGGTTAATTTTCCTTTTAGATAAAATTGCCACATTCCTACTTTCTTTCCGTTCAAAAATTTTCCTTTAGATGCTACAACTCCATCAGAATCATAAAAAACAGCATCGCCGTTATATTCATTATTCTTATATGTAGTTTGTTCTAAAATGATTCCGTTTTGACCGAATTTTTTATAAATGCCTTCCTTTTTTCCATTTACATAAGTCATTTCTTCAGCAACTTTTTCATTTGGATAAAAAACAGTTCTCGCGCCATCGAGTGTTCCGTTTTTGTAATTTTCGACTGTCATTACAATCTTCGAAGCTTTATGGTAATACTTCCATTGCCCTTCATAATTTTTTCCAATCACTTTACCTTCGCTTACTTTATTTTTATTCTGATCATAAAAAATATTATAAGCACTTCCGTCATTGGCGCTAAAATCACGTGTTGCAATTATATCGCCTTTTTTAGTGTCGTCAAAAAATTTAAATACTCCGCTTTCTTTTCCGTGGTTAAAATTCCCTTCGTAACGCGGACGTTTAGAAACTTCGTAAATTCCCTTCCATAAACCGTCTTTTTTTCCGTTAGAATCCAGTTTATTAATGTCAGTTTGAGCGTTTATAAAAAGTGCATTCAGCAATGCGAATCCAAATAATATTTTTTTTAAAATCATATAGTTTCAATTTTAAATTTAAACGAAATTGTCCTTTATAAATTATATTGAAGGGTATAAAAAAATCCCGATAAATCGAGATTTTTTTATTTCTTATTTCTTTTTATTCTGTGCTTTCGCAGCTTCTTGCTGCTCCATTACATCTTGAAGACGTTGTTGAAATTTACTTGGCTTTTTGGGCTCTTTCAATTTATTCTCCTGAATTTGAGCGTGAATTTTATCTGTATCAACAATATAGTTTTTAATTACAAACATAATTCCAATCGTAATTAAGTTCGAGATGAAGTTATACAAACTCAAACCTGCACCGTAGCTATTGAAGAAAATTAACATCATTAATGGTGAAACATAAATCATGATTTTCATCATTTTTGCCATATCCGGCATACCTTCTTGTTGAGGAGCAGCCATTTGCTGATCTCCTGAAGTCATTTTCATATAGAAGAAAATTGCAATTGCAGCCAAAATTGGGAACAAACTAATATGATCTCCATATAATGGAATATGGAACGGTAATTTTACAACTGCATCAAAAGATGATAAATCGTTTGCCCAAAGGAAACTTTTTTGTCTTAACTCAAAAGCCGACGGGAAAAATTGAAACGATGCATACATAAAAGGTAGCTGAATCAATGCCGGAATACATCCTGCCATTGGGTTTACTCCTGCCTTGTTGTACAGTTTCATTGTTTCCTGTTGTTTTTTCATTGGGTCTTTTTTGAATTTTTCTCCCAACTCTGTAATTTCAGGACGCAAAACTTTCATTTTAGCCTGAGACAGGAATGACTTATAAGTAATTGGCGACATTGCCAATTTGATAAGAATTGTAAAGACGATAATCGCAATTCCATAAGCAATATATGAACTTAGAAATCCGAATAATGGAATAAAAATCCATTTGTTAATCCAACCAAAAATTCCCCAACCTAATGGAATAATTTTTTCAAAATTTTTATCGTATGATTTTAAAACTTTATAATCAGATGGTCCAAAATACCAACTCATTTTATAATCAACTTCTCCGTTTGTAAAAGCCAAAGGAACGGTAGCTTTGAATTGTTTTGTATAAACAGTATCAATTTTTTCGTCTTTAACCAGATTTTCAGAAACTAAATGTGCTTTCTCAAAAGATGTATTAGTTTGTAGAATTGTTGTAAAAAAGTGTTGTTTAAAAGCAACATAATCAACTTTTTCAGGATTTTCTTCTTTAAGAGTACCTTGTCCTACATAACTTTCTTTCCCATCTTCGTAGCTATAATAAATTTCTGCATAACGATTTTCATAAGAAATACTTTTCTCGTTTCTGTATGTTTTTAAATCCCAAACTAAATCTAATGGTTTAGCTGAGTTTAATACTTTATTTAAACCTTGGGAACGAATATCAAAACCAACTAAATAATCGTTTGGTTTTAAAATATATTTATATTCCAGGAACTCGTTTGCACCGGCTTTTAAACGCATTGACAGAATTTGATCAGCACCAACTTTTGTTAATGTTGGTTCAAAAAACAAATCTTTAGAATTTAAAGTTCTGTTGTCAGTAGTTTGCAGCTGAATGTTCAAATTAGCATTATTGTCTTTAATCAACTCTACTAATTGTTTTGAACCTTTTTCAAATTTCTCAAATTCTTTAAGCGTAGCCTCAACTATATAACCACCTTTATTAGCGATTTTAAGTCTGATTTTTTCGTTTTCAATTGTAGTAAAAGACTCTTTTGCAGAAGGAAGTGTAGCAGAATAAGCAAAACCACCTAACGTTTTTTGTAATTGTGCTAATTGAACTGTATCTCCGGGAGTTACAGCAACAGGAGCCACAACGGCAGTTTTCGCGGTAGCAGTTTTAGCCTGAGCTTCTTGCTTCGCAACTAATTCTTTCTTGGCTTTTTCAGCAGCAATTTCCTTGTCAGAAGGTTGATTTTGATACATTATCCAAATCAAAATTCCAAATATCAATACAAAACCAATGATTGAATTAAGGTCAAATTTTTTTTCTTCCATTATAATTTTAAAAAAGTTATTCGTTAAAGGCTATTAGTAATGCGTTTTACCCAAAAGTTACAGTCCTTTAGAATATTAATTATTATTTTTTATGTGCATTTACTGCAGCAGCAACAAAGTTTACAAAAATTGGATGCGGATTGGCAACTGTACTTTTATATTCAGGATGGTATTGAACCCCGATAAAAAACGGATGATTTTCTAACTCAATAATTTCAACTAAACCTGTATCAGGATTTACTCCAGAAGCAACTAAACCTGCTTTTTGTAATTCGTCTTTATACTTATTATTGTACTCATAACGGTGACGGTGACGCTCTGAAATGGTTTTCTGACCGTAAATTTTATGCGCTAACGTGTTTGGTTTAATTTCACATTTCCACGCACCAAGACGCATTGTTCCACCTTTATCCGTAATTGTTTTTTGTTCTTCCATCAAATCTACAACAGGATGTTTTGTTTTATCATTCATCTCAGTAGAATTCGCTTCTTTGTAACCTAAAATATTTCTTGAATATTCGATAACAGACATTTGCATTCCTAAACAAATTCCAAAAAACGGAATGTTGTTCTCACGTGCAAAACGAACTGCTTCAATTTTTCCCTCAATACCTCTTTCTCCAAATCCCGGAGCAACTAAAACTCCGTCAAGAGTTCCTAATTTTTCCTCAACATTATCAATATTAATATGTTCTGAGTGAATAGAAATCACATTAACTTTAGTTTCATTTGTAGCACCTGCATGAATAAACGCCTCTAAAATAGATTTGTAACAATCCTGCATTTCTACATATTTTCCAATTAAACCAATATTAACGGTGTGTTTTGGATTTTTTAATCTGCGTAAAAAAGTATTCCAGTTTTTTAAATCCGGAGCAGCTTTTTTAGGTAAATCTAATTTCTTTAAAGCAACAACATCTAATCCTTCTTCAAGCATTAAATTTGGAACTTCATATATTGTCGAAGCATCAATTGACTGAATAACAGCTTCTTTTTTAACATTACAAAACAAAGCCAGTTTTTGACGCAATTCCTGAGACAATTCATGCTCAGTTCTACAAACCAAAATATCTGCTTTGATACCACTTTCCATCAACGTTTTTACAGAGTGCTGTGTAGGTTTTGTTTTCAACTCACCCGCAGCGGCCAAATAAGGAACTAACGTTAAATGAATAACAATTCCGTTATTTTCTCCCAACTCCCAAACCAACTGACGAACAGATTCAATATATGGTAACGACTCAATATCACCAACAGTTCCACCAATTTCAGTAATTACAATATCATAATCACCTGAATTACCCAACAATTGCATTCTGTCTTTAATCTCATTTGTAATATGAGGAACAACCTGAACCGTTTTTCCTAAAAATTCTCCTCTTCTTTCTTTTTCAATAACCGAAAGATAAACTCTTCCTGTAGTAACATTATTAGCCTGAGAAGTAGGAACATTTAAAAAACGCTCGTAATGACCTAAATCTAAATCTGTTTCGGCACCATCATCTGTTACATAACATTCTCCGTGCTCATAAGGATTTAATGTTCCCGGATCTACATTGATATACGGATCAAATTTTTGAATAGTCGTACGATACCCTCTTCCTTGTAACAATTTTGCTAAAGATGCCGCGATAATTCCTTTTCCTAAAGAAGAAGTCACACCGCCTGTAACAAAAATATATTTTGTTTGATTCATTCTGTTGTTGTTTGTATTGTAGTTGTGTAAAAAACTTGGCAAAAGTACAAATTTAATTAGATAATTTGCCAATAAGGGAATGAGATAATTTGCAAAATTTTAAACAGAACTATAACTTCTTTTCTAATTCAATAATTTTAACTTTTAATTAGTCCTTTTTTACAACATTCCGCTTATTTATGTGCCTTTCTTGAAATCCAGAGGACAAAGAAATTTAAGAGCAAGTTATTACTTATTGATTTTTTTTGATTTTAGTAGTGTCGATTTTTGCGTTAACTGAATCACGCTTGCGAGAGATTTCCAATCTGATAGTGTTTTCCATTTTTTCTTTACGACCTATATTTTTTATTGCCATAAAACTTATCACACCTACTACGCAAAGAATTATAAAAGATGTTACTGCAACTCCTGCTATTAATCCTGTTTTTGGTTTAGAAACAGGAGCATTTGCCTTTTTTGCCTGTGATAATCCAATACTTCCAAAAATTATTGAAGCAATTCCAAGAGGTATAGAAAGTAAAGAACAATAAGGAATAAAAAAGAAAATAAATGCAAGTATTGCTAAGATTAATGCTGTTTGACCTTTATTTTCTCCCGCATTAGGCGGTATCAAATTGTTTTCCATATAACTACTAATTTATTTTATAAAAATAAAAAAACAGTTAATATAATTTAATGGTAGTGGAGGTAAGTTTTTAACATAAAAAAAATATTATAATTTTAAAACATTGACTTGTACACATTTAAAAATTCAGGCTCGAATTCAGTGGTGTCAATATGTTTCTAAAAATTATAATATTTTTTATATCTAATATAAATAAAAACATTATTCATTTAAAACACTGACTTGTACACATATATAAATTCAGTCTGGAATTCTGTGGTATCACTTTGTTTTAAGAATTGTAATATTTTTACATACCAAACTTAAATAAAAAAAACGATATAGCAAAAGATTTTTCTTACTATTTTTAAGGTTTTGGATATTGCTTTTTAATATTGCGAATCAATTCCTCCAAACCATTAAGTTTTAATTCGTAAACAAGCGCTAATTGCTGCCCCAATTCTCCGTTTGGAAAACCTTTATTGTGATACCAAACGACATAATATTCAGGTAAATCAATTAGAAATTTTCCCTCGTATTTCCCGAAAGGCATTTTGGTATGAGCTAATTTTATGAGAAGTTTTTTGTCTGGTTCCATTTTTTTAAGAAGAAAGAAGCAAGAAAATAGAATATTGACTTATTCTTTTTTCTTGCTTCTTGTTCATGCAAAGCTATTGCTATTTTTTATTTTTTTTGCCACGAATTTTAAAATAGTTTACAGTCGTAATCGCAGTTTGCTGTCGCAGTTTTCAGTTTACAATAACTGCCTACTGGCACTGAAAACTGAAAACTAATAATGCCATCTCACGAAAGCTTCCATTGCCGCATAAGTTGCCAGACCTAATTGTTGGTATAAAGCTGCCGTTTCTGCATTTCTGTCTTCGGCTCTTTGCCAAAACTCCCTTGCATCAGTTCCCTGAAAAACAACGCCGTCTTTTTGAGATTGGTGTTTGAAGATTCCGTGGCGTTTTGCCAAAACCTGATCCGGACTCATTGGTACCGCCATTTCAACCTCGTCAATTCCCCATTCCTGCCATGCACCACGATACAGCCAAAGCCAGCAGTCATCCATAAAAGGCTTTGATTTTAATGCTTTTACAGCTTCAAAAATAGCGTCCAGACAAACTTTGTGTGTTCCGTGCGGATCTGCCAAATCTCCCGCAGCATAGATTTGATGTGGTTTTATTTTCTCTATTAAATCCATCGTCAGTTGAATATCTTCCTGTCCGATTGGTTTTTTCTCGATTGTTCCGGTTTCATAAAAAGGCAGTTCCATAAAATGAATCTGATCATCACTCAATCCAACAAAATGACTCGTTGCCCTCGCCTCGCCTTTTCGGATTAAGCCCTTGATGTAACGCACTTCGGGAATATCAATTTCACTGTTCTTTTTATTCTCTAAAAACGTTTGTGCTTTTTGGTAAATATTATCCGCTTCTTCACTTTTTATTCCGAATTTCTCGTTATAATCAATTACAAATCTTGCGAATCTTAGTGCTTCATCATCCGCAACAGCGATGTTTCCGGAGGTTTGATACGCAACATGCACTTCGTGCCCCTGTTCCTGCAAACGCATAAAAGTGCCTCCCATACTGATAATATCATCATCAGGATGCGGACTAAAAATCAATACACGTTTTTTGGCAGGTTCTGCCCTTTCCGGACGGTTGGAATCCTCTGCATTTGGTTTTCCGCCCGGCCAGCCTGTAATCGTGTTTTGCAGTTTATTGAATATTTTGATGTTAATGTCATACGCCGGACCTGAATCTGCCAGTAAATCGCTCATTCCATGTTCGATATAATCGGCATCAGTTAGCATTAAAATTGGCTTTTTAAGCTGAAGCGCCAATCCTAAAACCGCTTTACGGCTTAGTTTGTCTGTCCAGATTACTTTTTCTACCAGCCACGGTTTGTTGATTCTTGTTAGTTTTGAAGATGCTTCCTTATCCAGAATAAAAACAGCATTATTGTGTTCCTGTAAAAACGAAGCCGGCACGCGATTGGTCACTTCATCTTCTACCGATTTTTTTACAATATTGGCTTTTCCTTCTCCCCAAGCGAGTAGAATAACCTGTTTGGCTTCCATGATTTTTTTAACGCCAAGCGTGATTGCGGTTCTTGGCGTATTGCTCAGTCCGAAGAAATCTTTGCTTGCTGCCACTCTTGTAATATGATCTAAAGCGACCAATCTTGTTTTTGAGTTTTGCAGCGAACCCGATTCATTAAAACCAATATGTCCGTTTCCTCCAATTCCCAGAATCTGAAGATCGATTCCGCCCAAAGCTTCGATTTTTGTTTCATAATCATGGCAATAATCCGCGATTTGTTCTTTCGTTAAAAGCCCGTCGGGAACATGCGCATTTTCAGGTAAAATATCAACATGGTCAAACAAAAGTTCTTTCATAAAACGAACATAACTGTTGATTGAGTTGGGCTGCATCGGATAATATTCATCCAGATTAAAACTGATTACGTTTTTAAAACTCAAGCCTTCTTCTTTATGCAGACGTACCAATTCGGCGTACAATCCTTTTGGCGAAGAACCCGTTGCCAAACCTAAAACACAAGGTTTGTTTTCTTTTTGTTTTAACTGAATTAAAGCGGCAATTTCCTGAGCAACAGCTTTTGAAGCGTCAGACGAATTTTCAAAAACAACCGTATTGATGTTTTCGAATCGTTTCTCGAATCCCGTTGCTTTGTCGATTTTACTTTTTAACATGATATATATTTTTTTTTGATTTTTTTAATCTCTTAACAAAACATAAAACCTTAGTAATCAATCCCATATAAAGATAACATCTTTAAATGGAATTATAGAAAGATTTACCACCCGACTTTTTACATAAAAACCTATAAGAGAGATTGTTACACTCAAAAATTAATAAGTGTATATTTTGCATTTTTTATGCAAAATCATGCATTTTTTATGCAAAATCATGCATTTTTTTTGCAAACAAATTTAACCCAATTAGTTCTTTATAACTAATATCCGGCTATGAAATTTTTGTTAATTTTTAATTTCTAATCGGAAAACAAAAACTTCAAGACATAAAAAAACCATCACTTTCATGATGGTTTTTAATATAAATTATAAACTATTTCCAGTTAAAAGTAATTCGTTTTTCAATCTCCGAATTTAAACTTAAAAACACGGGACAAGTCATTGCCGCGCGTTCCAGAATTGTTTTATTCTTTTCATCGTCAGTTCCGTGCATTTCAAAAACAACTTCAATTGCACCAATTCGTCTTGGTTCAGCATTCATTATTTTAGTCACTTCCGCTGTCGAATCACTTAAATCTATGTTCATATCGCGAGCTTTAATTCCCATAATTGTAAACATACAACTGGCTAAAGCATTGGCAACTGTATCTGTTGGAGAAAAAGCTTCGTCTTTTCCATTATTATCTAATGGTGCATCCGAAATGATTTCACTTCCTGATTGCACATGAATTGATTTTGTTCTTAAATCGCCTAAATAGGTTACTTTTGATGTCATTAATTTGCTACTTTTAAAGTTAAGTCTGAATCGTAATATAAAATGTAAACACCTTTATTTGCGTGTCCTCCATCATCTTTTTTGTAATATTGAAATTTATTGTCAACTTGTTCTGTTGTCATTAAATCTGTCGTTTCCTGATAGGTTTTTCCTTGTACCAAACGCATCATAGTATCAAAAGTAACATCAAAACCACGAGTTGCATACGAATTAGGATTCACTTTATTTTTCAATCTGTATTCTTTTTCAAAGATTAAAACCGGCTGTTCATCACTTTCACGCGTTACCGAAGGATACATTAAATTTAATTTTACCAGATTATCAAAACTAATTTCGTCTGTATCAAGCGTACTGTTTGGCTCTAAAATTACCAGTTGAACCTGACACGATTTTTGCGCATCAATCAAAGCTTTTATAGTCGTTTTGATCATTGCCGTATTTGCCGTTTCCATTACCACATAATTTTGTCTGTTTGGCAATAACAAACTTTTTAAATTTGCTACATCTAAACCTCCGGTTTCAGACAAAGCTGCAAAAACAACACCTTTTTGATTTTGCTTGATATAATTTATAACCGACTCTTTTTTCTTATCTACAACGGCAACAATATTTCCGTTTTTAGCACGCATATAATCAAAAATTGCATTTCTAACGACATCATTTGTTGGTATTGACTGGTATAAATTATCGATTGGATTTGCTGTATCTTTTGATAATGGCGAAATTACAGGCACATTATACAAACGCAATGAATTTGCCGCAGCTTCGGCATTGCTTTGATAAAATGGTCCGATAACCGCATTTGCAGTCTGCAATTTATTCTGTGCAATTAAGCTCGACACATTCGATGTATTTTTCGTTTCCTGCGAATCGTAAATAGCAACATCAATTGGCAATTTTAGAACTTTTGCCGAATCGATCGCCATCATAGCTCCTGAATAAAAATCAAGGGTCATATTCAAAAACTTATCCTTTTTTAAGCGGGTTGCCGTACTTGTTGTATCATTTTGCATTTTAGCAATATTAAAAGGCAGCAACAAAACTACTTTTTTACGTTCTGTTTGTCCTCTTTTCTTAGTTAACTCAACAACTTCCGGATTAACAGAAACCTCTTCAGATTTTACTTTTTCAAGAATCCTGATTCCTCCTCCTGTATTTTCAACTGGCTTATCTGCAGGTTTATCAGCGGGCTTTTCAATCGGTTTCTCAATTGTTTTTTCAACCACTGGTTGTTGTTGTGCCACAATAGGAACTGCCGCTACATATCCGGACGGAACTTTTAAAACCATTCCTTCTTTTACGCCTTCAGAAAGTGATGGATTTAGTTCTGTCAATTCTTCCTGAGTTACATGAAACGTATGTGTCAAACTATAAAAAGTCTCTTTTGGTTTTACCTGATAATCCATATATGTTGTCACTTTTTTAGTAGTTTCAACAGGTTTTTTAGATTCCGCTTTAACAGTATTTTCAACAACTTGTGTTGAAGTTTCTGTTTTAGGAGCCGTACCTTTTATAGTTAATCTGTAACCAACCGGCAAACTTGTTACAATTTCAGGATTACGTTTTTCTAAATCTTCAATCGTAGTTTTATATTGTTTTGCAATCGAATATTTAGTTTCTTTTGCTACAACATCATGATATACATACTTTTCAGGACCAGAAGTTTTAGCCGGTTTATCAGTTTTTGGCATCGATCCTTTTGAAGGAATAACTAGTGTTTGACCAATTTGCAAACCATTGGCAACCAAAAACGGATTTGCTGCTTTTAAAGCTTCATCAGAAACACCGTATTTTTTTTCAATTCCAAATAAAGTTTCTTTTGGCTGTACTTCGTGCGTTTTCTCTTTTCCTGAAACATTGCTTTTATCTGCTTTTGCTACTGATTTTCCGGCAACTGTTGGAATCAACAAAACAGAATTTGGCGAAATTCCGGCACGCGCATCAGGATTTAATGAATAAATATCATAAGGCGTAACCTTAAATTTCTCAGCAATCTGGTTAACGGTTTCTCCACTTAAAACTTTGTATTTTACCACTTTTTCCTGCGAAAATGCCGAACAAGTAATAAAAAAAATGAGAGATAATAGTGCTAAATAATATTTCATAATGAGGCTTAAACAATTTAATTTTTAATTCAAAAAAACAAGATACTAATTTTGGCTAAAGCAAGATTCAGGCCAGTTGTTAATTTTTATCTAATTATTATCTAAGATCAATTTCAGCCTTAGCAATAATGATGTTTTTATATAACTCATCTTCTTCCTTTTTCTTGCATTGATATAAAACTTCTTCCATATTTTCGAACTTATCAGCGTACACATAATAAGAAAGACTGTTTATATTAAAGAAAAAACTAGCGTTAAAATTACCAGAATCGATAAGTTTCATAATAAACTTATCTCTTGGCATTGCATCCGTAAATATACCTAAAACTAAGTAATAGCCATTTGAAACTTCTTTAAGATTATCAAAAACTTCAATCTTGACATTTTTTTCATTTTTAAGCGGATTTTCCTTCAATTCCTGTCTCATTTCTTCTAATGAAACTGATTTCGAAACCGCTTCTGAATTTTCTTTGACTTGATTTTTAATCGCTTCATCCTGATATTTTTTCAGTTTTATCAAAGCCACTTTATCATCAAATTTTCTGGCTTCCATACTATAATAAGAAGCTTTGCTAATGTGACGTTTTATCTCGATTGTTTTTTGAGTATCCAACGAATCAATTTTAGAAATCAGCAATTGATTTTGTGCATCGCCTTTTTCCTGCTCAATTTTATATCTTTTTATTTCGTCAAGCGAAAGTCGTTGCTGCAATCCGGTTTTGTTGTTGTTTTTTTCGCTTTCGCGGATTTTCTTCTTGTATTCCTGATTTTCCTCAACAGTAATTCGCTCTACTTTATTCATTAAACCGGCGTATGCTTTTCGGTTTTCAGCCAGTTCTTTTTTTAGTTGAGACGATAATTCACTCGTTTTTCCGATACTTTCGTATGATTGTTTTTCTAATCGTTTTGATTCGTCAACATTTAAAACATCCATTCTTTTTAATTCCACCAAATCATTATTCATCGTATTGACTAATGAATCTAATTTTGCCATTAAAATTTCCTGCACATTTTTATTGGCTTCTAAAACCAATCTCAGTTTCTCAACAGAATTATCTTTCGAGCCATTCATATCATCCAGGTTAAGTTTCAGATCATTAATTTTTATAATTTTTTGATTCATTTCTTTCTGAACAACCAATCGATCTTTTAAATCTTCCAGTTCAACGGTTTTTGCTTTTGTTTTTTCAACCACAACCTGTTTTTCGGCAAGAGCCAGCATCAATTCTTCGCTTTCGTTTGCCGGTTTTATTTCTTTTGTATTGATGGCTAATTTGTTGCCAACAACCAATCCGTTTACAATTTCAGGATTTTGAGATTCTAACTGATCAATCGAAATTCCGTATTTTTTAGCAATCGAAAATTTGGTTTCTTTTGGTTCAACCACATGAAAAACAGTTTCCTGATTAATTACGCGAACCCTGCCATCAAGCGTTTTTCTTTTGTTTGGAATTGCAATTGTCTGACCAATCTGTAAACCGTTTAAAAGTAAATCTTTATTTAAATTTTCTAAATCCTGAACCGAAACATTATATTGTCTGGCAATGCTAAACAGCGATTCTTTAGCCACAACTAAATGTGTTGCTTTTGAATAAGCAGTAATTTCAGGTTTTGAAGTATTTGAAGTATTTGAAGTATTTTGCGGAATAACTAATTCCTGACCAATCTGAAGTCCGTTGGCAAGAACCGGATTCGCATTTTGAAGTGATTCTACAGAAACATTATATTGTTTAGATAAACCATAAAGGGTTTCTTTTGCACCAACAATATGAGTTGTCTGGTGGTTTTGATTTTGCTTTTCTGCGGAATGAACAGGGATTTTAAGAACTTGATTGTCTTTGATTCCGCTTTGCGATTCTGGGTTGAGTTTGTAAATTTCATCAACAGAAACCTTATATTTTTGGGCAATAAAATAAGCAGTTTCTCCTTTTTGAATTTTGTGTTCAATAATTGAATCTTGCGCAGTTATTTTGTTAAAAGACAAAATAAACACAAGAGAAATTGTTAAAAGTTCTCTCATAAATAGTAGGTTAAAAAATTAAGGCGTTACAAATGTAACGCCTTAATTTGAAAAATAGTACTATTCCCACTCAATTGTTGCAGGTGGTTTTGAACTTATATCGTAAACGACACGATTCACGCCTTTTACCTTATTGATAATGTCATTAGACACTTTCATTAAGAATTCATAAGGCAAATGAACCCAGTCAGCAGTCATTCCGTCTGTAGATTCAACAGCTCTAAGCGCAACTACTTTTTCGTAAGTACGTTCATCGCCCATCACTCCAACAGAATTTACAGGAAGCAAAATTGCTCCAGCCTGCCAAACTTTGTCATATAATCCCCAGGATTTTAATCCGTCGATAAAAACAGCATCAACATCCTGTAAAATTTGAACTTTCTCCGGAGTAATATCTCCTAAAATTCTAATTGATAATCCTGGTCCCGGAAATGGGTGTCTTCCTAGTAATTCAGGATCTATTCCTAAAGTAGCACCAACTCTGCGAACTTCGTCTTTAAACAACATTCTAAGCGGTTCTACAATTTTTAATTTCATATAATCCGGCAAACCGCCCACATTATGGTGCGATTTAATGGTTGCCGATGGTCCTTTTACAGAAACCGATTCGATTACGTCAGGATAAATAGTTCCCTGCGCCAGCCATTTTACGTCTTCGATTAAGTGCGATTCATCATCAAAAACTTCGATAAATACACGACCAATAGTTTTACGTTTGGTTTCAGGATCGCTGATTCCGGCTAATTCGCCTAAGAAACGATCTCCGGCATCTACTCCTTTTACGTTCAATCCCATTCCTTTGTATTGATCTAATACATTTTGGAATTCATTTTTACGAAGTAAACCGTTATTTACGAAAATACAGTACAGGTTTTTACCAATTGCCTGATGTAATAAAACTGCAGCAACAGTAGAATCTACTCCGCCTGAAAGTCCTAAAACAACCTTATCATTTCCTAGTTTCTCTTTTAATTCTCCCACCATTTCTTCAACAAAAGCGTTTGGTGTAAAGTTTTGAGGAACTTCGGCAATTTTTACTAAAAAGTTTTCCAGCATTTTTGATCCATCTGTAGAATGGAAAACTTCCGGATGATATTGAATAGCATAAGTAGTTTCGCCATCAATTTTATAAGCAGCATATTCTACATCATGAGTACTGGCAAGTTTTACAGCATTTGTTGGCAAAGCTTTGATACTATCACTGTGGCTCATCCAAACCTGACTGTTTTCTGAAACTCCGTCAAAGAAAGTTTCACCTTCTTTAATATAAGACAAATTAGCTCTTCCGTATTCTCTGGTGTTCGAAGCTGCTACTTCGCCTCCGCTAAAGTGGGCTAAATATTGCGCTCCATAACAAACTGCCAACATTGGAAGCTTGCCTCGAATTTGGGATAAATCAGGATGTGGAGCGTCTTCTGCACGAACAGAAAATGGGCTTCCGCCTAAAATTACGGCTTTATAAGGTGATAAATCACTAGGGAAGTGATTGTAAGGAAAAATTTCGCAGAATATATTTAATTCGCGAACTCTACGCGCAATAAGCTGTGTATATTGCGATCCGAAATCTAAAATAAGTACGTTGTGTTGCATGCGCAAAAATACTTTTTATATTCGAAATTGAAAAATTGGAACAATGAAAAAAAATATTTTTTTTTCATTGTTCCAATTTTTTAGGTAAAATCCCGAAGTTTCGGGACTGAGTTGCAAAGGTTCAAAGGTTTGAAAATTGTTGATTTGAAAGTTCTTTTTTATTTCTTTGAACCTCTGAGCCTTTGAACCTTTGAACCTCAAAAAAAAAAATCCAACCTTCAAAAAAAAACGTATCTAAGAAAAAAACATTAAAACATGAAATCAAAATTAATTGCCATTACCCTTTTATTATCTCTATTTTTAACTTCTTGTGATGCTGTTGATGATTTATTGTCATTTACAATTTCAAACGAAGCATCGATCAAAATAAAAAGCAACTCTCCAATTAATTTACCTTCGGAAATAATTACACCGGATGTTACCACAAATTCATCGGCTGAATTTAGCAACAATAAAACAAAAGCTAGTTTGGTGAAAGATGTAAAATTAAAATCGCTTCGACTTTCCATTACAAATCCCGACGGAAAGACTTTTGCGTTTTTAAAATCAATTCATTTATATATTTCTACAACTGATTCTGACGAAATAGAATTGGCATATCAGGATAATATTAACGAGACAACTAATACGCTTGATTTAATTAGTACTGATGCAAGACTGGATAAATATATTAAAGCAGATAAATATAAAATCAGAACGCAGGTTACCCTAAAAGAAACCCTTACTCAGGATGTAACAGTAAAAGCAGATATGAAGTTTAAGGTTACAGCGGATCCTTTTTAAAAGATACTTTCTTTAAAAGGTACAAAGATTCAAAGTGACAAAGGTTCAGAGTTTTAAAAAGTGTTGTGGCTTTTTGGATTTTGTTCCTTTGAAACTTTTCTTTAATAAGGTACAAAGATTCAAAGCGACAAAGGTTCAGAGTTCTAAAAGTGTTGTGGCTTTTGGGACTTTGTTCCTTTAAGCTTTATTAAAAGATATAGAGTTACAAAGCGACAAAGGTTCAGAGTTTTAAAAAGTGTTGTGGCTTTTTAGGCTTTGTTCCTTTGAAACTTTTCTTTAATAAGGTACAAAGATTCAAAGCGACAAAGGTTCAGAGTTCTAAAAGTGTTGTGGCTTTTTGGGCTTTGTTCCTTTAAGCTTTATTAAAAGATATAGAGTTACAAAGCGACAAAGGTTCAGAGTTTTAAAAAGTGTTGTGGCTTTTGGGCTTTGTTCCTTTGAACCTTTGCCTCTTTGAACCTAAAAACTACTCTTTCGTAACAACAATCGAAGCCTTAAAACCTGCTGCAAGATTGTTCCAATAGTCATTGGTTATTAATGCCCCTTTATCATCATAAACCTGAATTTCGGCAGTATTTCCGCCTAAAGTTCCGATGTTTAAAGCCTCAAAATCTAATTTATTAAAACCATTCGCCAGATTAATTTTTACCTGCTTAAAGTTCGCATCCAAAAATAATTCATTTACAATAATTTTATCATTACATGAAACTCTAACCAAATCGCCATCGATGGCGCCAAAATCCCTGAATTTTACAATAAAATATTCTGACTTTGTTTTAAAATCTCCAAGCGAAATATTTTTCTTAACCAACTCTCCCCTTCCTTCTTTAAGACCTGCGTCTCTTAAAGCTTTATCCAATTCTTTCTCCATTTTTGGCACATAACGATCACCCGGATTGGCAAAATCAGTTTCTGTTGACATTGTGAATTTGCTTTTTTCTTCTCCAATCTGAAGTTTTGATTTTGGAGTTATACTTGTATTGTCAAAAACGTTAGGTGTTTTTATACCCGGCATATCTGCATTCTCGCCCTGCGGATCTTTTACTTCTGGAATTTTCTTTGGTTTTGCACTAAACTTTGGTGCGGGAATACTCTTGAATTTAGTACTAAATTCAGTTTGTGCTGATACAGTTGCAGCAGTGAAAAATAATATGAAAAATAAAATATGCTTCATTGAAAAAGTATTATCGAATCGGCTTTGAAAATTTTATGAAATCAAAAGTATAGCAAAGCAAAAATAACATAATTTAGTTTGGCTCTACAACTTTAAGACTTTTATAACAATATATTAGGCTAATTTTTGGAAAACAAAAAACCTGCCAATTATCAAATAAATTGCAATAAAAAACAATAAAAATTTCAAGAACTTATCTAAACACAACTATTTTCCCATTTAAAAAACCGACATCCTTTTGATAATTACCAACTTATTCACTAACTTCAAGGTTTTAATTTACTTCATTAAAAACATAGAAAATGGATTATATCGACTATTATAAAACATTAGATGTTACAAAATCAGCCACTGAAGCTGAGATCAAGAAAGCATATCGAAAACTGGCAAGAAAATACCATCCTGATTTGAATCCGAATGATAAAGAAGCAGAGAAAAAATTCAAGGAAATCAACGAAGCCAATGAAGTTTTGAGCAATCCTGAAAATCGAAAAAAATACGATAAATACGGAAAAGACTGGAAACACGCCGACGAATTCGAGAAAGCAGATTACGACCCAAACCAACAGCAATATTCAAGACAACAACAAGGCAATCAAGACTTTTCTGGTTTTGGCGGAGGCGATTTCTCAGGAAGTGACTTTTCTGATTTCTTCAATTCGATGTATGGATCTGCAGGAAGAAGTTCCAGAAGTCAGGCAAAATACAGAGGTCAGGATTTTAATGCCGAATTGCAATTAGATCTTGCTTCGGCTTACACGACCCAAAAACAAAATCTTGCTGTAAACGGAAAAAATATTCGTATTACGATTCCTGCCGGTGTCGAAAACGGACAAATTATAAAAATTCCCGGACATGGCGGACCCGGCGCAAATGGCGGTCCAAATGGTGATTTGTATATTACTTTTAATATCGAAAATAATTCTGATTTTAAACGAGAAGGAAATAATCTGTATTCAGATGTTGATCTTGATTTGTATACTGCGATTTTAGGCGGAGAAATTTATGTAAACACTTTTGATGGAAAAGTAAAAATTAAAGTTCCCGAAGAAACCCAAACCGGAACAAAGGTTAAACTGAAAGGAAAAGGATTTCCAATCTATAAAAAAGAGAATCAATTTGGTGATTTATACATTACTTATAAGGTAAAAACGCCAACAAAATTATCTCAAAAAGAAAAAGATTTATTTGCAGAATTAGCTAAAATTAGAAATCATGAGCAGTAAAAATTTAATCCAGATAAAACAATTTTGTATCTATCACGAAATTGAAAATACGTTTATAACAGAGTTGAATAATTATGGTTTGGTTGAAATTATTATTCAGGAAGAAGATCAATATTTACAGCCGGAACAATTGCCTGCGATCGAAAAAATGATTCGTTTGCATTATGATCTTAAAATAAATTTAGAAGGAATTGACGCCATTTATCATTTGCTGAATAAAATTGAAACTTTACAGCAAAATTTAACGGCAACGCAAAATAAACTGCGTCTTTTTGAACAGCATCAAATTGAATAAGAAGCTAAAATTTTAATTCTTTATTGAAAAAAACTTGCCATAGATCTCACAGATTAAAATGATTTTGCTGTAACTTTTTTTGCTACAATTTTCCAAATAATAATCCTTAAAATCATTTTAATCTGTGGCAAAAAAAACAAACTCAACGATTCAAAATATCACAAAAAAGAATCATTTGCAGTATGATTTCAAATAAAATTTCCTCTTTTTCAGTTACATATTTTATAAATTGCAACAGAATTTAACTAACCTGAATTTGTTTTTAAAATGATAAAACAATTCAAAAAAACACAATAAAATGAAAAGAGAAAACATTCTGACAGGATCACCATGGGAAGATAAAATGGGATATTGCCGTGCCGTAAGAATTGGTAATATCATCGAAGTTTCTGGAACTGTGGCAATTGTTGATGGCGAAAAAGTAAAAGCCGATGATGCGTATGCTCAGACTTATAATATTCTTGAACGTGTTGAAAAAGTTTTAGAAGATTTAAATGTAGCAATGAAAGATGTAATCAGAACCCGTATTTTTACCACTAATATTTCCACTTTTGAAGATGTTGCAAGAGCACATTCTGCCTTTTTTAAAGATGTAAAACCTACAACCGGTTTCTATGAAATAAGCAAACTTGTCGCTCCTGAATATTTAGTTGAAATTGAATTTACAGCTGTTGTACAATAATTTTTTTAGCCACAAATTTGCTTTAAATCAAAAAAGTCAAATCTAATTATTAAAAGCTTTTCACAACTTGTGAAACAAACATAATGAGAAATATTATATTTTTACTTTTCTTACTTATAAAAGTAAGTAGTTATTCACAAGAAAAAAAATGTTCCGATTTTAAAAACGGAACATTTAAGTATAAAAATCCTGCTTATAAAAATTTTATTGTAATTAGAAATGGTAATTTACAAACAGAAGAAGATAAATCAAGAAAATTATTACTTGAAGGTTCTGTACAATGGGTCTCAGAATGCCAATACATTCTAACTTATACAAAAATTAATTTACCTACATTAAAAAATTTAATTGGGCAAAAGGTATTTGTTACAATTAATAAAATTGAAAACAATAAAATAAATTGTTTATCAAAGATGAATGACAAATCATTAGATCTTGAAATGATCAAAATTAAATAATTATCAATGTTTAACTACATTTGATTATAATTGTATTTGATACATCAGTGTAATTCGTGGCAAAAAAACTTTTTATAATTAATGACTTCTCAAAAATTAAAAAAAATATTCCTTACAACTTTCAAATGGATTTTGATCTGTGTTTTGATTGGTATTTTGTCCGGATCAGCGTCTGCTTTTTTTTTAGTTTCGCTTGAATTTGTTACACAATTTAGAATTCATCACGAATGGATTATCTGGCTTTTGCCTTTCGGCGGATTGTTAATTGGGTTTAGTTACTATTATTGGGGAGAATCTGTTGTAAAAGGCAATAATTTATTGCTCGAAGAATACGAAAATCCTAAAAAAGTAATTCCGTTTAAAATGGCACCTTTGGTTCTTTTCGGGACTTTAATTACCCATTTATTTGGAGGTTCGGCAGGCCGCGAAGGAACGGCAGTACAAATGGGCGGCGCAATTGCAGATCAATTTACAAGAATTTTCAAATTAGATAATTCCGAAAGAAAAATTCTCATTATCCTCGGAATCAGTGCCGGTTTTGCATCGGTTTTTGGAACTCCTTTAGCAGGCGCTATTTTTGCTTTAGAAGTTTTATATTTTAGTGAAAATAAATCCCGAAGCTTCAGGACAAGTAGTATTATTTTATCGTTTTTAGTGGCATACGCAGCTTATTTTACGGTAGAATTCTGGCAGGTAAAACACACACATTACAGCATTCCTGAAATTCCTGAAATCAGTTTACAAACTATAGTTTATACCATTATTGTTGGAATTTTATCTGGTTTTTCCGCTTTATTATTCTCAAGAAGTACACATTTTTGGGGTTCCCTTTTTTCAAAAATTAAATATCCGCCTTTACGACCATTTATTGGCGGAATCATTTTAGCAATTGCGATTGCAGGTTTTGGCTTTACAAAATTCTCAGGATTAGGCGTTCCTGTAATTGTCGATTCATTCTCAAATGCAAATCCTTGGTATGATTTTTTACTTAAAATATTATTTACCGGATTTACTTTAGGCGCCGGTTTTAAAGGTGGAGAAGTTACTCCGTTATTTTTTGTAGGTGCTACTTTAGGAAGCGCATTATCCTTAATTATTCCAATGCCAATTGCACTTTTGGCAGGTTTAGGTTTTGTAGCTGTATTTTCGGGCGCAACCCACACTCCTATCGCCTGCACTGTTATGGGAATGGAATTATTCGGATTTCAACCCGGAATTTTTATTGCAATAGCCTGTACAATAGCCTATTTTTCATCAGGTTCTGTTGGAATCTATAAATCACAAATAGTAAAAGGAGCTAAATTTAAGTTATACCAAAAATGGCCTTTAAGTTAGTTTTTAGTTTTTAGTCGCAGTTTTCAGTCGCAGTTTTCAGTGGCAGTCACAGTCACAATCGCAGTCACAGTTTTCAGCTTTAAACGGTAATTCCAATCACAATTTTAAATTCTAAATTCCAAAAAGAAAAAATCCGTTTAAATCCGCGTTTTCGCTTTAGCGAATCCGTTTCATCCGCGTAATTATTTCACAATTCAAATCATCAAATAAAAAATTTCAAATCCATAATTCATATCAATGGATTAATCCCGAAGCTTCGGAACATCGCTACAAAATAAATCGTTCCTCCGGAATTACAAACCACCGATTAGCTAATATCCAAAATAAAAAATCCGTTTAAATCCGCGTTTTCGCTTTAGCGAATCCGTTTCATCCGCGTCATTATTTCACAATTCAAATCATCAAATAACAAATTTCAAATCCATAATTCATATCAACGGATTAATCCCGAAGCTTCGGAACATCGCTACAAAATATATCGTTCCTCCGGAATTACAAACCACCGATTAGCTAATATCCAAATAAAAAAAACATATAAATCCGCGTTTTCGCTTTAGCGAATCCGTTTCATCCACGCATATTTTTTATTTTCAAAGTCAATACAATTTCAAATACTAAAACCGCAATCAAAAACTAAGACTGAAAACTGAAAGCCATAACTAAAAACTAACAACTTATAAAAGTGTGTTAATCTGAAAAATGATTTCAACATTACATTAAAAAAATGTAAATTCGCACACTATGAAAATACAAGATATTCAAGCGATACAATTGTTGCTCGCAACCCCAAAGAAAATCGCCATAATTCCGCACAGAGGTCCTGATGGTGACGCCATGGGTTCTACGTTAGGTTTGTACCACTTTTTATTAAAAAACAATCATCAGCCAACGGTGATTGCTCCTAATGATTTTCCTGATTTCTTAGCTTGGTTACCAGGTTCTGAAACCGTAAAAATATTTGAAAAAGACACTGAAAACTGCACGAAAATATTAGAAGAAGCAGAGATAATTTTCACACTTGACTTTAATGCTTTTCATCGTACAGGCGAAATGGAACATACTTTAGCAAAACTAAAAGCTCCGTTTATCATGATCGATCATCATCAAAAACCTGATGATTATGCCATGTATATGTACTCTGATACTTCTTTTGGGTCAACTTGTGAAATGGTTTATAACTTCATTTCATTTTTAGACAAAAAACAAGATTTAGACAAAACTATTGCAACTTGTATTTATACCGGAATATTGACTGATTCAGGTTCATTTCGTTTTCCGGGAACAACAGGAAACACACATCGTATTATTGCAGAATTGATAGATCTTGGCGTTGAAAATACCCAAATTCCGGTGCTGTTATTTGACAATAGTTCTTACAGCCGTTTGCAATTATTAGGTCGCGCGTTACAAAACATGAAGGTTTTTGACGAATATAAAACCTCTTATACGACACTTACACAGGCAGAGTTAGATTCTTTTCATTACGTAAAAGGCGATACCGAAGGAATTGTTAATTATGGATTAAGTATAAAAGGAATCTGTTTTACTGCTATTTTTATAGAAAATAGAGACGAAAATATTATCAAAATATCTTTCCGTTCGCAAGGTGGATTTGATGTAAATCAATTTGCAAGAGATCATTTTAATGGCGGAGGTCACAGCAATGCTGCTGGCGGAAGATCTGACGTTTCTATGGAAGAAACGGTGAGAAAATTTGAAGATCTAGTAACAAAACTAAAAATATAACCCAAATGAACTACTTAAAACTAAGCATTTACACCCTACTTTTTGCTGTTTTATTGGTTAGCTGCAAACAACATGAAGAAGCCAGAAGACCTATTTCGAGATCTTCGGGATCTTTCATGAAAAAATCAGCTGATCGAAATAAAAAACTGGTTGCCAGTGAAGAAGATGTTATTAAAAAAATCATCAAAAGCAATCCGAAAGTAAAATATTATGCCACCAGAAAAGGATATTGGCTTTCGTATGATGAAAAAAATACAACCGATACTAAAACCCCAAGAAAAGGAGATATTGCTTATTTTAATTTAGAAGTAAAAGATATTGAAGGTAAAATAATTTATTCTGAAGCAGAACTTGGTCCACAGACTTATTATGTAGACAAACAGGATATCATGATGGGATTGCGCGACGGTATTAAATTGATGCACAAAAACGAAACTGTGACTTTCTTGTTTCCGTCACATATTGCATACGGATATCACGGAGATAACAAAAAAATTGGAACAAACGAATCGCTGATTTGTACTGTTACACTTCGCAATTTTGTACCAGATCCGGCTGCTGCTACAACTACAACAACAACTCCTGCTACTACAGGCACAACTGCAGCTGCAACAAAAAATCCATCGGTTCAACCAACAAAACCTGTAGTTAAAAAAGCTGCAGCTGAAATTAAAAAAGATACTGTAAAACCATAAAAACAACATTTAAAAAATGAAAAAAAGTATTGTACTATTACTATTAGCCGTTTCTTCATTATATTCTTGTAAAGACGAGCACAGCAATTTACCTGATGGTTTATATGCTGATATTGAAACCAATAAAGGGCATATTATTGTTGAATTAGATTATAAAAAAGCACCAATAA
Organism: Flavobacterium sp. N1736; assembly: GCF_025947065.1. Lineage (NCBI taxonomy): Bacteria > Pseudomonadati > Bacteroidota > Flavobacteriia > Flavobacteriales > Flavobacteriaceae > Flavobacterium > Flavobacterium sp. N1736. The sequence continues at coordinate 379,046 of NZ_CP109994.1, read as the reverse complement.
CTGTTGCCAATTTTGTAACTCTAGCCGAAGGAAAAAATGAATTTGTTACAAAAGAATACCTTAAAGGCAAGCCTTTTTTTGATGGATTAAAGTTTCACAGAGTTATCGAAGATTTCATGATTCAGACCGGAGATCCGGAAGGAACAGGTTCTGGAGATGCAGGATATAAATTTAAAGATGAATTTACAGATTTAAAATTTGACAAAGCAGGTGTTTTGGCAATGGCCAATAATGGTCCGGGAACAAACAGCAGTCAGTTTTTTATCACACATGTTGAAACACCTTGGTTAAACGGAAAACATACCATTTTTGGACATGTGGTCGAAAAAGGACAAGAAGTTGTAAATCAGGTAAAACAAGACGATAAAATTGTTACCGTTACTATTATCAGAAATGGTGAAGCTGCTAAAAAGTTTGATGCCGGAAAAGTATTTCATGATTATTTTTCGGATATAGCTAAAGAACAAAGCAAATTTGCCGGAGTTCAAAAAGAAAAAATAGAGTATTATGCCGCTCAAAAAGCAAAAGCAACTAAAACTTCAACTGGTTTAGAATATGTGATTACTGAAAAAGGAACAGGAAAAAAACCTGCCATTGGAACGCAATTATACATTCATTACGCAGGATTTTTAGAAAACGGAACTTTGTTTGATACAAGCCTTGAAGATGTAGCAAAAACGTTTGGAAAATTTGATCCTGCAAGAGCCGAAGCAAAAGCATACACACCAATTCCTTTTCAGGCAGGTAAAAAAGACGGTATGATTCCGGGATTTATTGAAGGAATCGAAAAACTTTCTTTTGGAGATAAAGCCGTTCTTTTTATTCCATCGCATTTAGCTTATGGCGCAACAGGAGCCGGAGGAGTTATCCCACCAAATGCTAATATTATTTTTGAAGTACAATTATTAGAAAAACCGTAATAATATTCCTATTTTTGGCGATATTATTACAGACCTAAAATTCTATACACAATGAAATTTAAATTTCTATTTTTATTTTGCCTTGCAATAATCAATATTCAGGCACAAACAACGAAAAAACCAGTTGCTAAAAAACCAACTACAACAAAAGCAGTGGCGCAATCAAATCCTAACGAAGGAATTTTTGCTACTATTTCTACAACTAAAGGCGATATCGTTTTGTCTTTAGAATATGTAAAAGCTCCCGTTACTGTAGCTAACTTTATTTCTTTGGCAGAAGGTACAAACCCGAATGTAAAAGTGGAAAGACTGAAAGGAAAACCTTTTTACGACGGATTAAAATTTCACAGAGTTATCAATGATTTCATGATTCAGGGTGGAGATCCTGACGGAAACGGTTCCGGAGGTCCGGGATTTTCATTTAAAGATGAATTTGTAGAAGAATTAAAATTTGAGAAAGGCGGCGTTTTGGCAATGGCAAATTCAGGTCCTGCAACAAACGGAAGTCAATTCTTTATCACGCATAAAGAAACACCTTGGTTAAACGGAAAACACACCATTTTTGGTCATGTAGTTTCAGGAATGGACAATGTGAATAAAATTGTTCAGGATGATATCATGACAAAAATTACCATTACGCGTAAAGGTGCAGCGGCTAAAAAATTCGATGCCGTAAAAGTTTTAGCTGATGATGTAAAAAAAGAAGAAGCTAAAAAAGAAGAAGCTAAAAAAGTAATTACGGCAAAAGCGGCTTATTTTGCTGCAACAAAAGCCAAAGCAACTGCAACTGCTTCCGGTTTAAAATATGTTATAACACAAAAAGGAACCGGTGTAAAAGGAGCTGAAGGATCTGCAATTTTTTTCCATTACGCAGGATATTTTGAAGACGGAAATCTTTTTGACAGCAGCATGGCAAGTGTAGCAAAAGCATATGGTAAATATGATGCAAACCGTGATGCTCAAAAAGGATATCAGGCTTTTCCTTTTACTGTTGGTAAAAAAGACGGTATGATTCCCGGCTTTTTAGAAGCATTAGATATGATGACAGATGGCGAAAAAGCAATATTCTTTCTTCCTGCAAACCTGGCTTATGGAGAAAAAGGTGCCGGAGGAGTAATTCCGCCAAACGCAACTTTAGTTTTCGAAATAGAAACTTATAAAAATCAGCCTGTTGTAAAATAATTTTTTCAGCAGATAAAATTTCAACCCGTCAAATTATTTTTTTTGACGGGTTTTTTATTTTTAAGAAACAACCCAATTCTGTCAAATTCACAATTTTAGATTTTAAATAACACCTAAAACAATAACTCTATTAATGTTTATAGTGGTTTACTATTAAATCCCAAATAAAATAGCTTACCTTTGCCGGCTTTTATTTTTTAATCTAAACAAATTAAGATGTCACAAAACAACGTATTAAAGGGAGTATTTTTAGTTGCAATTGGAGCTACAACTTACGGAATGTTGGCCACTTTTGTAAAAATGGCTTATTCAGAAGGATATACAACTGCCGAAGTAACTACATCTCAATTTGTATTAGGAATTATTGGTGTTTTATTAATTAATGTATTTCAAAAAATAAAACATAAAGACAATGTTGTAAAAGCAACTTCAAAAAACATATTTAGTTTAATGCTTGCCGGAACTTCATTAGGAATGACAAGTTTATTCTATTATCTGGCAGTAAAATATATTCCTGTTTCAATTGGTATTGTTCTATTAATGCAAACCGTTTGGATGGGTGTTTTACTAGAAATGATTCTGGAAAAAAAATTACCATCCAAACAAAAAGTGATTGCCGTATTTATTGTTTTGATTGGAACTGTTTTGGCAACCAATATTATCAATAACGATATCAAACTGGATTGGCGAGGAATTGCCTGGGGAATAATGGCAGCAGCATCTTTTACGACTACAATGTTTACAGCAAATCGTGTAGCTACAGAAATTTCATCTGCTCAACGTAGTTTATACATGCTTTTGGGAGGCGCAATAATCGTATTTTCTTTCGCATTTTCTACTCAGACAACCACTTTTGATCTTACCATTTTCATGAAGTGGGGAATTATTCTGGCATTATTTGGAACTATAATTCCGCCAATGCTTATGAATGCCGGATTTCCTCTTACCGGAATTGGTTTGGGAAGTATCGTTTCGGCACTTGAATTACCAGTTTCTGTTATGATGGCATATATCTTATTGAACGAAAAAGTTATCTTTTTACAATGGGTTGGAATTGTTCTGATTATTCTGGCTATTATTATAATGAACATAAATTTCAAACGAAAAAATTAACACAAATTATATTCTGTTAAAAATAACATACTTATAATTCAATATTTGTTAATTTTTTTCCTACTTTCGTGGTAAACAATTATATATCATGAATTTACCCTGGCATTTATATCTGATGGCTTTTCTTTACATAATTGCTGGAATCAATCATTTCAAAAATCCCGGAATGTATATCAGAATCATTCCGCCCTATCTGCCAAACCCCAAATTATTAAATATTTTAAGTGGAGCTGCCGAAATCATTTTAGGTATTCTCTTAATTGTTCCTTTTACAACACATTTTGCCGCTTGGGGAATTATAGCATTACTAATTGCTGTTTTTCCTGCAAATGTTTATATGTTTTGTAAGAAAAAAAGGAGTTTTTCTTTGTTAAAAGTAATTTTATTAATACGTTTGCCTTTACAAATTGTATTGATTTTTTGGGCATACCAATATACCCTTTAACAAACAATCTTTAATTTAAATTATTTATTATGAAAAAATTATTTGCAGAGTTCTTCGGAACTTATTGGCTGGTTTTTGGTGGTTGCGGAAGTGCAATTTTTGCAGCCGGATTTCCAGAATTGGGAATTGGATTTGCAGGCGTTGCATTAGCATTTGGTTTAACTGTTTTAACAATGGCGTATGCTGTTGGTCATATTTCAGGCGGGCACTTTAATCCTGCTGTTTCGTTTGGTTTATGGGCAGGAGGAAGATTCCCTGCTAAAGATCTTGCACCCTATATTATAGCGCAGTGTATTGGTGCTATAGCTGCTGCAGGAACATTATACACAATTGCATCAGGAAAAGCAGGTTTTGTTATTGATGCTACAAAAGCAGGAGCTTTTGCTTCAAACGGTTTTGGTGCTTTTTCTCCCGATGGATATTCTTTAGCAGCCGCTTTTATCGCTGAATTTGTACTGACATTATTTTTCTTATTGATTATTTTAGGAGCTACAGATAAGTTTGCAAATGGAAGATTTGCAGGTATTGCCATTGGTTTAGCATTAACTTTAATTCATCTTATTAGTATTCCTATCACAAATACATCGGTAAATCCGGCAAGATCATTATCTCAGGCTGTATTTGTTGGTGGAGAACCATTATCTCAGGTTTGGTTATTTTGGGCAGCACCTATTCTTGGAGCAATAGTGGCAGGATTTATATACAAAACACTTTTACAAAATCATAACGAAGCGTAAAGAACACTTCATAACATAACATAATTAAAATTTAAAATATGGAATTTATTTATTTCTTACTTATTGGAGCAATTTCTGGGTGGTTAGCTGGTCAGGTTTGGAAAGGTGCAGGTTTTGGATTAATTGGTAATATCGTTGTTGGAATTATCGGTGGATTCTTCGGTGGATGGCTTGCCGGTAAACTTGGTATTGGAGGCGGAGGTTTGCTTTGGCAAATTGTAATCGCTGCCGGAGGTGCCTGGGTATTATTATTTATAATTAGCCTTATCAAAAAATCATAAAGCTCTTATAACATACTCTATTTCAAAAGAGAAAATCATATATTTTATATTTGATTTTCTCTTTTTTTGTCAAATATTACTAACTTTAATTACTTTTAAAAGCGGCAAATATTCTACCTAAATCGATGTTTATCATGAATGAAATCATTGCTTATTTCAGTACGATTCCATCTTCACACCGAAGTTTAATTTTGGTTGGAGGAATAACACTTTTTTGGTTAATTGAAAATACGTTTCCGTTGTTTCAGCTGCAATACAGAAAATGGCAGCACGCAGGAATTAATATCTTTTTTACGATCACCACTATAATTGTAAATTTTATTCTGGCTTTTATTCTCATAAAAACCGCAAGCTGGACTACCGAAAATCATTTTGGAATACTGCAATGGCTGCCCCAAATTCCTATTTGGCTTTATACCATTATTGGATTGCTTCTATTAGATTTAATAGGCGCTTATTTAGTCCATTTTATTGAACATAAAGTAAAATTTCTATGGCGTTTTCACCTCATTCATCATACAGATACCTGGATTGATACTACAACAGCAAATCGTCATCATCCGGGAGAAAGCATAATACGTTTTGTATTTACAACTCTTGGTGTTTTAATTGTAGGAAGCCCAATGTGGATGGTATTTTTATATCAGAGTTTATCGGTTGTAGCGTCGCAATTTAATCATGCCAATATATCTTTACCCAATAAATTAGACAATATCCTAAGTTATTTGATCGTATCTCCTAATATGCATAAAGTGCATCATCATTATGTTTTACCGTATACAGACAGTAATTATGGCAACATTTTTTCTGTTTGGGATCGTCTTTTTGGAACTTTTACAACTTTGCCAAAAGAAAAATTAATTTATGGAGTAGACACACATATGGCTCCCGAAGAACATAACAAACTGAAAAATTTATTGCAAATTCCGTTTCAAAAATCAAGATCCGGAAAAAACAAGCAAAATCATTAAAAAAAGTGCACCGGATCGAACCAACTAATTATTTTTTTTATTAATATTGATACTTAAATTGAAAATCAATCTATTAATCATTAACCCCTATTTTGAATTAATTTTCACGTGATGAAAAAGAGTAACCGCAAAGAGTTGAGCTGGGAACAAACGGAAAAACTTGTTTCGTTAGCCTTGGAAGAAAGAAATCCATTTGAAATTATAAAAAAAGAATTTGGATTGGCAGAAAAAGAAGTTCTGGAAATCATGAAAAAGAAAATGCCACTCGAAAAATTTGAAATGTGGAAAAAGAAGGCAATTGCAAATAAACCAAAACCAAAACCCGTTAAAATAGATGATTTTGATGAAGATTTGGATGGAAAATATTATATAAAGAACAAACTTGACTAACATAAAACTCCTGTGAATCAGGAGTTTTTTTTTATATTTTCAAATTCGTGTAACATTATTACATTTTGTAAGTCCAATACACATAACTAAACATAAACAAATGAAAAAAATACTTTACACATTAGCTCTTGCGGTAACGTTTTGGAGCTGTAAAACCGGTGCTACTTCCGGAGCTGCAAAAAGCAATACAGTAGAAGTTAACATTAACCTTGTCGATGTAAAAGACGATAAAGTTTTGGTAACTGTTACGCCTCCGGCAATAAAAACAGACGAAGTAATTTACAGCATTCCTAAAACAGTGCCGGGAACTTATTCTACAGATAATTACGGTAAATATTCAGATGATTTTAGAGCTTTTGATGCTAAAGGAAACCCTTTAACGGTAAAAAGAATCGACGATAATTCATGGTCTATTTCAAATGCTAAAACATTAAAAAAAGTAAGTTATTTAGTTGGCGATACTTTTGATACTGAAAAAGGAACAGGTTTTGGAAATGACGATGTTTTTTCGCCAGCAGGAACTAATATCAACGCAGGAATTAATTTCATGGTAAATACACACGGGTTTGTGGGGTATTTTCAGGATAAATTAGATGTTCCGTATAAAGTTACCATCACACATCCTGAAACACTTTGGGGAGCAACTTCGATGACAGATGAAGATGCAAGCAAAACAAGCGATGTTTTTACAACACCGCGTTATGCAGTTTTGGTCGAAAATCCAATTATGTATTCTAAACCGGATTATACTACATTCAACGTAAACGGAATGGATATTTTGATTGCTGTTTATTCTCCAACAGGAAAATTTACTGCCGAAAGTATTACACCGGAAATGAAAACAATGATGACGGCGCAAAAAAACTTTTTAGGAAAAGTAAACGCGACTAAAAAATACACTGTTTTATTGTATTTGTCAAGCATGGCAAAAGATGACGCACACGGTTTTGGTGCGTTAGAGCATCCAACGGCTACAACAGTTGTTTTACCGGAATCTATGCCAAAAGAAAAATTGGTAGAATCGATGAAAGATGTAGTTTCTCATGAGTTTTTTCATATCGTAACTCCATTAACCATACACTCAAAAGAAATTCAGTATTTTGATTACAACGCACCACAAATGTCAGAGCATTTATGGATGTACGAAGGTGTAACAGAATATTTTGCAAACCTTTTTCAAATTAATCAGGGTTTAATTGACGAAGCTGAATTTTATACTCGTATTGCTGATAAAATCGAACAGGCAAAAGGCTTAAATGATACAATGTCATTTACTGTAATGAGTAAAAATGTTTTAGAGCAGCCATACAAAGACCAATACTTGAATGTATATCAAAAAGGAGCTTTAATTGGTATGTGTATTGACATCATTATTAGAGAAAAAAGCAATGGCGAAAGAGGAATTCTTGACTTAATGCATAAATTAGCCAGCGAATACGGTGTTGAAAAACCTTTTAATGATAACGAACTTTTTGCGAAAATTACGCAATTGACTTATCCTGAAGTTGGTGAATTTTTAAATAAATATGTTTCAGGAACAACGCCAATTCCTTACGATTTTTATTTGGCTAAAGTTGGTGTTACAAAATCATCAGAAAAAACTGCCGGACCAATTTTCTTAAAAGGACAAACTCCGTATATTAAAATTGATAAACAAACAAAAGAAATTGCTATTCGTCCTGATATTGAACCAAATGATTTCTTTAAAGGATTAAATTTAAAAGGTGGTGATATTATCCTTTCTGTAAACAATAAACCATATTCATTAACTAATATCTATGACTTAATTACAGAAAGTGAAAACTGGAAAGAAAACGATCCAATTACACTTCAAATAAAACGTGATGGCAAAGAACAAACTGTAAAAGGTACTGTGAAATTACCATACGAAGAAAAAGAAACTTTTAAAGCAACAGATGCTTCAAAAGAAAAACTTAAAACAGCATGGTTAAAAGGATAATTTCTTTTTATCAATACACAAAAAAAACCGACAAGTGATTGTCGGTTTTTTTTTGTGCAAATCTTTACATCTTATTTCTTAACCGGAAACTTCCAGTCGAACTCGTCTTTATCATTGATAATTGCTCCAATTTCAAACTTTACCACTTCATCAAATTCAGTTTGAAGAATAAACCAATTATCTTCATTAAAGTAGTTTTCGAAAGTATCAAAAGTTTCCTGATTGTATTTTGTGATTCCTTTTGTTGCGAAATCTTTCTTTACATCTGCAATTGTTCTTCCAATTAATTTAAAACCAAAAACTTCTAATTCAGGGCTTGAAGCTACTAAATATCCTAATTTTAAATCCTCTTCCTCATAAAATGTCAATCTGATTTTATGCGAGTTATACACAAAAATTACATTGTCATCTTCATCTTTATAATTTTTATCAGGTTTTCCTAAAGCTGCCGTAACATCATTTTGCTTCATTCCGAAAAGCAATTTATCAATTCCTGATTTTAGATTTACTTTCATATTTAATTGTCTTTATTTGAAATGCAAATTTCGTGAAGTTTTTGCAAACTTCGTTATTATTCTTTTTTATTATTTTTTTTGCCACAGATTAAAAGAATTAAAAAGATTTTCTAAATCTGCTCAATACTTAACATAAAGAAACCTAACAGGTTTTTAAAACCTGTTAGGTTTGGCTCGTAAAACTTAATAATTTTTCTTATTCGGTTTATTAGTCATATAAAAAGTAATTTTTCCGCCATTTATTACATCAGAATGTTTTAGGAAAGGTTTATCTAATTGTTTTCCATTCAACAAAACTTTACTGACAAAGACATTTTTATCGGATTGATTTACGGTTTCGACTTCAAAATTCTTTCCGTTTTCTAAATTAAAAAGAGCTTTTTTAACCAACGGACTTCCCAATGCATATTCATCAGAACCCGGTGCAACGGGATAAAATCCTAAACTGCTAAAAATATACCAGGCACTCATTTGTCCAAAATCGTCATTTCCGCCTAAACCGTCAGCTCCGTTTCTGTACATTTTTTTCAGGATCATTCTAATTTTATCTTGTGCTTTCCAAGGCGAATTTGTCCAATCGTATAAATATACAACATGATGTGAAGGTTCATTTCCATGTACATAATTCCCAATAATTCCTTCTCTTGTAATATCTTCTGTATTTTCAAAATATTTATCGGGCAAATGCATGCTGAATAATGAATCTAATCGAACATTAAATTTGTCGTTTCCGCCCATCATTTTAATCATTTCTGCAGGATCTTGTGGCACATATAAACTGTAATTCCATGAATTTCCTTCGATAAAACCTTGTCCGTGTGTGTCTAACGGATCAAATTCTTTTTTGAAAGTTCCATCATTTAACTTAGGACGCATAAAACCTGTTTTGGCATCGTAAACGTTTTTATAATTTTTAGATCTTTCGATAAATTCATTATAGATTTCAGTTTTGCCTAATTTCTTGGCTGCCTGAGCAATTGCCCAATCATCATAAGCGTATTCTAACGTTTTAGAAACCGAAGAACCGTTTTTATCTTCGGGAACATATCCCATTTTCATATAATACTCCAAACCGTCATAATATGGAACTTTTGCCGTGTTCACACAAGCCTGAAGTGCTTTTTCAGGATCAAAATTGGTATTGCCTTTTACGATTGCATCGGCAACTACTGAAACAGAATGATACCCAATCATACACCAGTTTTCATTGGCATAATGCGACCAGATTGGCAGCATTTTATGCACACTTTGATCTGAATGCGCTAACATTGAACTGATCATATCTGAGTTTCTGGCTGGCTGTAAAATATTAAATAATGGATGTAAAGCTCTGTAAGTATCCCAAAGAGAATAACTTGTGTAATTTTTAAAATTTTCGGCTTTATGAATATTCATATCTAAACCTTTATAATTTCCGTCTAAATCCATGTATTCTGTTGGTCCTAAAAAGGCGTGATACATTGCGGTATAAAAATTAACTAAATCTTCTTTCTGAATGGTTTCAATTTGAATTTTGTTCAATTCTTTGTTCCAAATTTCCTGACTTTGCCTTTTTACTTTTTCGAAATCCCAACCCGGAACTTCTTTTTCCATATTCTCAAGCGCTCCGGCAGAACTTACAGGCGATAAAGCCATTTTTATTTTGATTTTTTCTCCTTCTTCGGTATTAAAATCAAAAAATAATTTTAAGTTTTGACCTGCCATTTCCGGGAAATTTTTTGTCTGATCAAACCTTCCCCAAAAACCTCTGTACACACTTTTTTCCTGTGCTGCTTGTCCGTAACTTTTAATTGGTTTGCTAAAAGACATTGCAAAATAAACGGTTCTGGTTCTTGCCCAGCCATTTGTCTGGCGATATCCTGTAATTAAAGTATCGTTTTCTACACGAACAAATGTCCAGACATTCTTTTTATCGTAATTGTAAATTCCGGAAGTTAAATCCAGAATAATATGCGCTTCGTCAGACTTTGGAAATGTATATTGATGCATTCCCACTCGTGTTGTTGCTGTTAGTTCAGCTTTAATATTATGATCTTCAAGATGTACGCTGTAATAAGCAGGTTCTGCTTTTTCTGTCGCATGAGAAAACGCTGATCGATAACCCGATAACGGTTTTGAAGCCACTCCGGGATTCAATTGCAATTTTCCGGTTGTTGGCATAATTAAGAAATCACCAAGATCAGAATGTCCTGTTCCGCTAAAATGTGTGTGGCTAAAACCTACAATTGTTTTGTCTTCGTACTGATATCCTGCACAATATTTGTAAACTTCGCCATTGTATTTTCCGTTTAAACCGTAGGCAATTGTGTCTGTTTCAGGGCTTAACTGCACACTTCCAAACGGAACTGTTGCGCCCGGATATGTATGTCCCATTTTGGCGGTACCAATCATTGGATCAACATATTGAATAAGATTTTTGGGATTATCTGTTTTCTTTTGTGCGTTTGTTTTAGTCGAAAAACCAAATAATAGAACCGATAGTCCGAAAAGAATTGTTTTTTTATTTACAATATTCATGTGGTGATTTTTATTATTATTTCATCAAATCAAAAGATTTGAATTTGCGATAGAAAATTACAATAAAAATGGAGTTTTAAAAAATCTTAAACTGAAAAGCTTTTGAATATCTTTGATCTATAATTTATACGCCACATGAAAAAACTGCTTTTCTTTTTATTTCTTTTAGTTTTCTCTTTTAGCTTTTCGCAGAAAGTATCCAGTTCTATTTTAAATAAAGAACAAATAAAACAACGTGAAGTTGATGGTTTGTCTGATTTTCCTATTTATAAAGCATATGAATATCAGGATAAAGGCGGAGTTTATGAGTTGGTTTTGTGCGAAAATCAAAATAACATTTCTAAAAAAGACATTCTTAACACTAAGATTCAGGCGATTTGTGGCATGAACGATCATGGCGGTTTTCTTGAAAAATGGAGAATTAATGATCTTACTGAAAATATTCAAGCAGAAACTACAATCTGGTTCTGGACAAAATACTGTAGTACCAAAGATCTTGATGGCGATGGTTATATTGAACCTGTAATTGTTTACGGAACAAGAGATGAAAATAGTGATATAAGACGTGTAAAAATTATTACTGTATACAAAAATCAAAAGTATGTAATTCGTGCTGTCGAATGTGACTTAGACTATTGTAGAAGTTTTAAAAAAGATAAAAATTGGAATTCGCTTCCGCAGAAAATAAAAATGTATGTTGATAATTTGGTGGCAAAAATAAGAAAGGAACAAGGGTTGTTGTTAAAAGATGGGTAGATGAATTAAATTTAAAGCTTTTGCTTTAAGTTTTCTTTTACGGCATCAAACCATTCGTTTTTCAGGATACTTAAAACAATAGAATCACGACGAATGTCTCCATTCCTGGTTGGCATAATACTTCGCAAAACGCCTTCGACTTTGCAGCCTATGCTTTTCATGGCGGCGATGCTGCGTTCGTTGTTATTATCGGCACGGAATTCTACGCGCTCCAATTCGAGGGTTTCGAAAGCAAATTGAAGTAATAAAAATTTACAATGTTTGTTAAGTCCGGTTCCTCTAAAAGCAGATCCGTACCAAGTATATCCTAATTGCAGGGTTTTATATTCTAAATTTATATCGTAAAAACGTGTTGAACCTGCATATTTTTGAGATTTTTTATCGAAAACTATAAACGGAAATTCCTTTTGGGTTTCTCTCGCTTTTATAGCTGATTGAATATAATTAATCAAATTCTCTTTTCCCTCTGCTCCGACTAATGAATATTTCCAGGTTTCTGGTTCGTTGATGGAGATTTCTAATAAATTGTCGACATCTGATTCTTGCAAAGGACGCAATAAAACTAAATCGTCTTCTAAAATAGTCTTATCTGAGAAATTGGAATTGAAATCTGTATTCATAATTCTAAATCTTTTGTTTATTGTGTTCAAGAAAATCTTATTTTTCAGCTCAGATGAGAGTCGTAAAGATATTTGAAAAATTTAAAAGGAAGAAAATTTCATCGTGTTTAATATAATATCTTTAAAAGTTACTCTATATAATATAAGCTTTTTCTTTCTTTATTTGTATTATTGCAATTATTTTAAATTACAATTTTTGAATATTTTATTAGCCGCAGAAATAGCATCAGAAAAGGGATTCGGAGAAACTGTTTGGTACGATTTATTAATCGCCTTATTTACAGGAGTGTTATCTTGTTTAATATTTTATTTGGCTCTTCGAATATTTAAGCCTAATATCAAAACATGCAGTATTATTTGTAAAGAAGTTGAAGTTTTTAATAATGAAAGTAAAACAAGATATTACTTTAAATTTATAAACAAAACGTATTCAGATATCGAAAACATATCTATAAACCTGTTCCTAATAGAAGATTATATTCATGGAAGCGGCAAAAATTTCAGTGGTAAAGAACTAAAACTTAAAAGATATGACTTTAAGAATATTCCGGGCAAATGGAGAAAAAATAAAGAAATTCACAATAATTGTGTTCAGATGTTAATTGATGAAGATTTGGAAAATCTTTGGGATGGAAAAAAAGAATATCTGGAATTACAAATTGATTGTATACATTCTAAAAGCGGAAGAAGACTTGTACATGTTCAAAAATATACTGATGTAAAAAATACTATAAGAGCCGGGCGTTTTGATTCTGGCGAAAACTTTAACATTATTTAGAACTAAAGTCATATTTAAAAGAGTAAATTTATACTTCAAAACGAAATATTATGAAAAACGATATTATTTGGAAATAGTTGAATATTTAGTACACTATTCCTTTAGACTATAAACATAAAAGCCTCTATTAATTAGAGGCTTTTATGTTTATAATTCTGAAATAATCAATAAAATTTCACTTTTAGTGAAACAAATTTATTCACTCATTTCATCATAACGTTCCGGAATTTGCGGATCATAAAGCGGGCATTTGAATTCTTCCATTACACTAACCAATTGATTCATGGTTTTACCTTCGGTGCCGTAACAATCGATTTTGATACTTTGCGGAGTTGTGATTACCTGAAAAGCTCCTTTTCCTGAAGTATTTTTCCAGCTGTTTTCATCGACTTTTTCCCATTGAGAAAAAACAGATGCTATTCTATTTAAAATTACCTGAACAGGAAGTGTTTCAAGACCTTCAACTTCTTCTTTTTCAACAAGTGCCTCGTAGACTTCATGATGATTTAAATAAATTTCATCTAAATATCTCCAAAAAAGTAATTCGTACATAACTGGTGTTTTTAGCCCCGATAGTAGTGAAAATCCTTTTGTCCGCCGCGGCGGATAAAAGATTGTAACGAATAGCGGGATTAGCTCCTAAAAAAAGCTAATTATTAATAAAAAAGTTCTGCGTAAACTCCAGTAGATAAAACCTTTGTAACTTTGTAACTTTGTAACTTTGTAACTTTGTAACTCAAAAGACTAATACTCGAATGTTCCATATTCGCTGGTAATTGTCAGTTTCTTGGCATCGGCCGCTTCTACTCTACCTACGATTTGTGCATCGACATTGAATGATTTTGAAATCGCAATAATATCCTGAGCAATATTTTCGGGAACGTAAATTTCCATACGGTGACCGCAATTGAAAACCTGATACATTTCTTTCCAATCGGTTTTTGATTGTTCCTGAATTAGTTTAAATAATGGCGGAACGGGAAATAAATTATCTTTTATAATATGTAAATTCTGAACGAAATGTAAAATTTTAGTTTGCGCTCCACCGCTGCAATGCACCATTCCGTGAATATCGTTTGGTGTATATTTATCTAAAATTTTCTTGATAATTGGTGCGTAAGTTCTTGTTGGAGAAAGTACTAACTGACCTGCGTTTATTGGGCTGTTTTCTACGGCATCGGTTAAATTTACCTGACCTGAATAAATTAATTCTTCGGGAACAAGTGCATCGTAACTTTCAGGATATTTTTTAGCTAAATATTTACTAAAAACGTCATGACGTGCAGATGTTAAACCATTACTTCCCATTCCGCCATTATAACTTTTTTCGTAAGTCGCCTGACCAAAAGATGCCAAACCAACAATTACATCACCGGCTTTAATGTTTGCATTATCTACAACATCGCTGCGTTTCATGCGGGCTGTTACGGTTGAATCTACAATTATGGTACGCACTACATCGCCAACATCGGCAGTTTCTCCTCCGGTTGAATGAATCGTTACGCCAAAAGATTTAAGTTCGTTGATTAATTCTTCGGTTCCGTTGATAATTGCTGAAATAACTTCTGCAGGAATTAGATTTTTATTTCTTCCAATAGTGGATGAAAGCAAAATATTATCGGTTGCGCCAACACATAATAAATCGTCGATATTCATGATTAAAGCATCCTGAGCAATTCCTTTCCAAACAGAAATGTCTCCGGTTTCTTTCCAGTACATATACGCCAAAGACGATTTTGTACCGGCTCCATCTGCATGCATAATTAAGCAATGATCAGAATCCTGAGTAAGATAATCAGGAACAATTTTGCAGAATGCTTGTGGGAATAAACCTTTGTCAATATTTTTTATGGCGTTGTGTACGTCTTCTTTTGATGCCGAAACACCTCTTTGTGCGTACCTTTTGCTAGAATCTGAACTCATGAAAATTAGTTTGTGTTGATGTGGTGCAAAGATAATTAAAAATTATTCCCAATCCGGCATCGAAGTTCCTGAAAACAACACAGTCCTTGAATTTGCAACTCCGATACCAGTTTTTACCGTATTTTTTATTGAAATTCCATCGTTGGATGTGTTGGTAAAAATCAATTCAGATTCGTTTGGAGAATACCTAACATCAAGATCGTTTGTTCCTGTTGCTTTATCGGTGATAATTTGATAAGAAGCAGAAGTTAGAAAATTATATTCAAAAATTCTCGAATCTAATTGTCGGTACGCTGCGTTTTCAAATCCTGAAATATCTTTTGTATACACTAATTTTAAACCGGTTACGGAAAAGTTCAATCCTCCAATTGCTCCGTTTTCTCCTGAAACAATGATTGTTGTTATTACTCCTGACGGATTAATGACATAAATTTCGGCATTATACCCGTTTGCGTCATTTACTTTGAGTGCAATTTTAGATCCGTCGGCGCTCCAGTCGCATTCCGATATAAATTTACCGTTTGGTGTCTGAAATATTTTTGTTAAACCGCTGCCGTCACTATTGATTTTGTATAGTTTATCAAAGTTTGGATATATAAATTCATTTCCTGATGCGTTCCAGGAATATCCAATATAATCTGAATTAAACCCTGCAATGGGAACTGAATTTGTAATGCGCTTCATTTCTGTTCCGTCAAAATTCATGGTATAAATATCATTTTGAGAACCGGTTGCTGCTATAAAAGCTATTTTTTTTGACTGATTGTTTCTTCTTGGACGCCAGGAATTTTTATCTGAACTTGTCAGCTGATATTGTTTTCCGGCATCATCGGCAGTAAAAATTACATTGTTATCGTTTATTTTTTTTACAAACAAATGCCTTGTTGCCGGGAACGAAATTGTGGTAAAAGCACCAATTGGGCTTAAAACCGACGTATTTATTCCGTCGTTTACCGTAACCTGCCAATAATATTTTACACCAAATAAAAGATCTTTCAAGGCTAGTTTTTTGTCTTTTACGGCTTCATACATTTTTACTTCGCTGTTATTATCATTTCTAAGCGATACGGTATATGTTAATTCGTCATTATCAGGATCTGTAACTGTCCACGTTAAATCTATCGCAACATCCTGAGCTGTAGAATTATCAACGGGATTTACTAATACCGGAACTGTTGGCGGTTTATTATTTGCTGTTGATTTTGAGAGTTCAAAAACAATCTCTGAAGTGTTATTTGCTGTTATGGTTACGGCTTCAAATTTTGCTACATATTCGTCTTTTTGAGCCTGAAAGGAATATTCGCCTACTTTTACATTCGGAATCGTGAATTTTCCATCGGCATCTGTAAATACGGTACTTGTTGCCGGGCTCGATAATACTTTTACGTTTTCTAAAGGTTCAAAAGTGTCTGCCGTAACGACTCTTCCGGTAACGGTACCAAATTCAGAATCTCCTATTTTTTCTTCACTACATGAAATCAAAAACAATAAAAAAAGTACGCTGGCTATTTTGTATAAATACTTCATTATTAATTTGTTTTTAAATTAAAACTTCGTTTTTTACTTTGAAATATGTTGATTTCTTACTTGTTATTTTTTCTTTTTGGCAAAATAATACGTCAGTCCAAGTCCGAATTTATAGTAGTAATCATCGCGGGTTCCTGTTTCTATATAATCGATATTATCGCTGAAATTAATATTTTGTTCCGCAAATAATTTTATTCCAATCCTGTTCGAAACCAGATATTCAAGACCTAAACCGTATTGAAATTTACCATGTTCGTTTTCAAATTTTTTATTTGTTCCGAGTCCGCCGCCCGCATATATATAAGGTGTAAAACGATCGCGCGGAAGTAAAATATATTCGAGATTTAGATCGTAAGTAATGTAACCCACATCGAGTAAATTTTTATTGGCAAGATTTACAACATTTGTCGATGCGCTGATATTAAAACTGGGTGAAATAAAAAACTTTAAAGCACCGCGCCCAAAAGGTCTTAAAAGCGGATCCTGATAATCACCATCCATTAAGGTTGCGCCTCCGGAAATTTCAATGGCAAATTTGCTTCTTCGGTTTTCTAATAATCTTCCGTAAAGTGCGGTTGCATTGGCTGTTTCGGTTTCTTTATTATACTCTTTTAATAAATTATCGACTTGCCATTTTGGCGCGTCAGTTTCCCAGATATTGTCTTTTATTCCTTCTAAAACCAACGATTCAACGGCTTTTTCGATGGCTTCGGTTACCGCCATGTGTACAGGTTCGTTTGTGGTATAACCGGTTTCTACTTCCAGAAGTCTTTTAAAATTGACATATTTAAATAAACTTTCGTCGATTGCCTGAGATAAAATGGTTTTTGAAACGTAAACTGATTTTAAAATTTTTCCGTTTGATGTTGAAATCATTCTGAGATAAATCGTAACGCGATCCTGACGGTATTTAACAGAACCTCCGGCTCCAAAATATCGGGCTCCAAAACCGCCTGTGATAATATTTGAATCATACGAAATAATGCCGCCTTCTAATAAAACTCCCGCATATAACAACGGTGTTAATTGTGGCTCGTTTGGATTGGCATTTTTTGAATACTCTTGTCTTGTAGATCGAATAAGGTTTCGTTCCTGCAGTAAGTTTCCAATATTTTCACGCTCGATTGGTATAAACCATTTAGAATCTTCGAGCGCCTTTAGCAAAATCGAAGTGGCGCCCTGGGTTACGGCTGTACTAAAATTGCTTCCGTTTTCCTGAGGTTTATATTGTCCTGTCTGATCCCTGAATTTATAAACTCCAACCACAATTTGTTCTTTTGGTTTTGGAAGTTCTTTTAATAGAGAAGTTGCCGGTGTACTTTCGCCCAAAACTGCTTTTTCTACTCCGGTTGGCTGATTGTAAAAAGCGCCGCAACCTGAAAATAAAAAGGCGAATAACAGTATTAAGTAGTGATGTACTCTCATTATTGTTTATTTGGAATGATTACTTGTGTCTGTTCTCCTGTATTTGTATCTAATATATTTACCGATAAACCTTCAGACGAAGGAAATATATCGACTGAATAACTTCCAAATGTGTACGAACCGGCAGACAAACCATCTGTTCCAAATTGCTGTTTATAAAGTGAGCTTGAAATCTGACTTAATAACTGGGCATTTAAACTTGCTTTAAATTGTTCCAGTTCTGTTTTTTGTGGTGTTACTGCTGTATTATCTTTTAATTTATTTTGAGATTCAGCGCTGCTCAGGAGCCACTGATAATTAAAAGTATCACCTCCAAAAGCAGGATTTACGGGTTTGTAAACCAATGCTTGTGATCTGATAAAAGGTGAAAGCAGAAAGAATAATACGAGGCTTAAAATAAATTTCATGACCTTAATAATAAAATTAATACTGAGTGAAATATTTGCGTTGTTTTTCTAAATCTTTCAAATAATAAATAGTTGCGTTGATTGATTCCTGAGCTACAGCTTCAAGAAATTCATCGTCCGGGCGTACTAAAAAATCATAGATAACTGTGTTCTCTATGGAAACGGTTATTTTTGTATTTCTTCCAAAACTATATTCTTCGGTTATTACAACTATTTTTTTTGCATTTATTCCAATATCATTGTATTTGTAATAATACTTATCGTAGAAGTCTTTTCCCATTTTGGTTTTTGTATCATCAGTTATGATACCTTTTAACTCAAATCCGTCTACGGGAATAATTATTACATCATCTTTTTTTTTTCACCCAGAACCACTCTGTCTTTTGCTATTATTTCTTTGTCTTCGTCATAAAACAATAGCAATACAATCACTTCATCATCTGTACTCACATTTATCTGAGTGGTCGATAATTTTTTCACTTCATTTGGTTCCAGTGTAAAAAGCCCGATTTGGGCATTATTAGACTGATTATTATTTTTATCATTATTTTTTATTACAGATAATCTATATGAAGCACTTTTAATAACATCGGTAAGGTTTTCTGCCATACCTGTAATTTTAAAGTTATCTTCTATTTTCTCTACATCAATTTTTGCTTTTACCTGATTTTGCGGAACCGGATTCTGTCCCGTTAAAACAGTACTGACAAGCAAAAAACTCAGGATGTATCGTAATAAAAACTGCATTTGTTTAGTTTAATTTGTTTAGAATAATGACTGAATCTCCATTTCCGTTTTGTGTAATTTTCATATCTTTTGAAATAGAATTTGAGCCATAACTTTGTATTTTCTGATTATTACCATTTTGAATCATCTCTGTTTTTATGTCAAGATTGGTTCTGAAAGAATAATCTGAAATACTATTATTTTCACCTTCTTGGGCTATCACCTGTGTTATTGTTCTGGCATCTTTGACTAATAACAGATTATTAAAGTCTCCTTTTTGAAAAACCGAAACAGTAACTTTTGCCGCTTCAACGTCTGTTCTTGCTGCATTGTAATTGCCTATTTGCTGAATTATTACGCCTTGCGAAAATTGCTGTACTTGTTCTAATTGCAATTGATCTGTGTTTTTTTTATTCATAGATGATACGATGCTTAAAGCGGTGTCTTTAGAATCAAACACTGATGAGCTGTAAGGTTTAAAACCTGAAGCATCTACTTTTTCCTGTCCGTTAACAAACACAGAAAAAAGCACTAAAAGAAAAATATGTAATACGTTAGTTTTCATTTTTTCTATTTTAAAACATTGGGTATAATTATTTTTAACACATAGAAACACAGAACTATTGAACTCAAAAAGGGCGTTTCACTTACATTAACAAGTATAGCTACGTGTGAGAAACGAATTTCTTTTGATTTACTTTTTCCAAAAACATAAAATCTATGTTTCTATGTGTTTAATTAAAATTTTTATGATTACACCCAATGGGTTATTTTAAGTAATCTTAGTTATTACTTTGAATCACATTAGATAAATTCATATTACCTTGCTGCAATACAATACTTGCGTTTCCTGTAGAAAGAAATGATAAGGCAGTTTGTGTTCCATAAGATTGATTTCCGTTACCTTCCTGTAATACGTTTTCAACATTTCTGTAACCTGTTTGAGTAGAGTTAGCCAAATTGTCGTTTCCAAATTGATAGTGATTCGATACATTTTTAGAAGCGGCAGTTGCTAAAGCTCCGCTGGTTTGAGTTTGGTTAGATTCGTTATCCAAACCTCCCTGACTGGCATAAGCTTCGCCGTATTTTCCTGTTTGTGTTTGTGTAGCCTCGTTTCTTCCATGAGGAGAAGCCGGTACTGAAGTTGTTAAAGGCGCCATTCCTGTAAATACTGAAGCAGTTGGCAAAGTGTTTCCGCTTGTTCCCTGATCAATTGTTGCTTTGTTAAATTTACCGTTTTGTGTTTGGGTTGCTTTATCTTCCCCTTTTAGGTTGCCGGTAAATAGACCATAAGAAACATTTGTTTCATCTTGCCAGATGGTTGCCTCATTTTTGTCTCCGGTTTGAGTTTGGTAAGCTTTATTTCTCCAGTTGTTTTGAGAAATAAATGCATTGTTTTGTTCTCCGTCCTGAACTACTTCTGCTAAGTTGTCGTGAGAAATGTTAACGCCCAGAACTGTAATTTGAGCCGGATTTACACCTTGATACACTTTTGAAGTATTATCCCAATCCATTTGTTTTACACTGGAACTTTGAGCAGTTCCAATTTGATGAACATAGGCATCCTGACTTACGCCTGTCTGGTTTACATAACTTGTGTTTGGAGCGATTGTTCCCGGAAGAATTTGTGCGTTTCCAAATGCACTAACAAAAAGCATCGCGGAGATACTTAAAATTACTTTTTTCATAATAGATATATTTAATTGGTTATTAATACAACTTATTATGTAGGCCGAAGTGATTTTGGGGAAAATTCATCAAGGATCTCACAGCATTTGAAAACAAATTTTAAATCTTTATTTTCTCATTTCTTATTTCAAAATTAGAAAAGTTCCTGAAATACAAATCATCTATAATCACCTATTTTTCAATATATTAACTTCTTTTCGATGAAATGTGAAACTATCTCGATGAAATGCTATTTTTTATTTTTTAACCTGTAGGAAAAATATTTCTTATTGCAATTTCTCTATAAATAAACCTAATAGATTGTTAAAATAAAGACACAACGATCATTATTTTAGCATAATCACAAAAAAAGCCTGTCTTTTTAGGACAGGCTTTGGATTATTTTATGTCATTTATAATCTTGTCATTTCGAGCGAAGGGAAAAATCGCACACGTAACTCTACAAAGATTGGCGACATGCTATACGGAATTTCTAGTGCGATTTGCTTCGCCTATTCGCTATCGCTCGGGTCTCCCTACGGTCGAAATGACAATAATTGCGTTCGTCGAATGACAATTGCGAGCTTTATTTCGTAAACAGTAATTCTCTGTATTTAGTCAAAGTCCAGCTTTCGTCGTCAACCAATAACTCCAGTTTATCGCAATGGTTTCGAATATCTTCAAAATAAGGTTTTACTTTATTGCAATATGCTTCTGCCATTTCTTGTGCATCTGTTAAATGATTTGCAATTTTTCTTTCGTTGGTCATTGCCAATACTTTAGAATTAATGCCTTCTATGTGACCTGATATTTCTTTAATTAATACGATTTGTTCTTTTGCAATGGTTTCAAATTCTTTACCAAAAATCTCCTTTAGTCCTTTTACGTTTTCGATTAAGGTATTTTGGTAACGAATTGCTGTCGGAATTACGTGGTTTCTTGAAATATCACCCAAAACTCTTCCTTCTATCTGAATTTTTTTAGTGTATTCTTCCAATTCAATTTCGTAACGTGCTTCGGCTTCAACATGATTCAGAATTCCTAATTCATCAAATAAATCCAGAGCTTGTTTAGAAACTTTAGCTTTAATGGCTTCCGGAGTCGTTTTAAAATTGCTTAAACCTCTTTTTGCTGCTTCTTTTTCCCAGGCGTCGCTATAACCGTCACCTTCAAAAAGTATTTTTTTAGATTGTTTAATGTATTCTCTTAAAACATTAAAAATAGCATCGTCTTTTTTCATGTCTTTCGACTCGATTAAAGTGTCTACTTCTATTTTAAAATCTTTTAATTGTTTTGCCACAATAGCATTCAACGTTGTCATTGCGTTCGAGCAGTTTGCATTGGATCCCACAGCTCTAAACTCAAATTTATTTCCTGTAAAGGCAAAAGGCGACGTTCTGTTTCTGTCTGTATTATCTAAAAGTACATCCGGAATTTTACCAACAACGTTTAATTTTAAATCTGTTTTTTCTTCCGGAGATAATTTACCGGTTGTTACGCTTTCTAACTCTGATAAAACTTTTGTTAATTGTGCTCCAATAAATACAGAGATAATTGCCGGCGGCGCTTCATTTGCTCCTAATCTGTGATCATTACTTGCTGTTGCAATCGACGCTCTTAATAAAGTTTCGTAATCGTTTACCGCTTTTATTGTATTGATAAAGAAAGTCAAAAACTGTAAATTACTCATTGGTGTTTTACTCGGACTCAACAAGTTAACTCCCGTATCTGTTGCCAGCGACCAGTTGTTGTGTTTTCCTGAACCGTTTACGCCTTTAAATGGTTTTTCGTGAAATAATACTTTAAAATCATGACGTTCTGCCACTCTTTGCATTACATCCATCAATAAAGAGTTATGATCTACGGCAAGGTTTGTTTCTTCAAAAATTGGCGCTAACTCAAACTGGTTTGGCGCAACTTCGTTATGACGTGTTTTTACCGGAATTCCCAACAACATACATTCCTGCTCTAAATCTCTCATGTATGTTAAGGCACGCGTTGGAATTGACCCAAAATAATGATCGTCTAATTGTTGCCCTTTTGCAGAAGTATGTCCTAATAAAGTTCTTCCGGTCATCATTAAATCCGGACGTGAATTTGCCAATGCTTTATCGATTAAAAAATATTCCTGCTCCCAGCCTAAAGTCGCCGTAACTTTTTTAACGTTTTTATCAAAATACCTGCACACTTCCGTCGCCGCTTCATCCATTGCTGATAATGCTCTTAATAACGGAATTTTATTATCTAATGCTTCACCGGTATATGCAATAAAAACGGTTGGAATACATAATGTTGTTCCGTAAATAAATGCCGGAGAAGTTGGATCCCAAGCCGTGTAACCTCTGGCTTCGAATGTATTTCTGATTCCGCCATTCGGAAAACTTGATGCATCCGGTTCTTGCTGAACTAATTGTGCACCGCCAAATTTTTCTACAGGATCGCTTCCGTCATACGATGTTTCAAAAAAAGCATCGTGTTTTTCTGCCGTTGTTCCTGTAAGCGGCTGAAACCAGTGTGTGTAATGTGTTACGCCTTTGGCAAGAGCCCATTCTTTCATTCCCATGGCGATATAATCTGCCAGTTTTCTGTCTATTTTAGTTCCGTGCTGAATGGCGTCTCTAACTCCTTTCAAAGCATCTGAAGTTAAATATTGCTTCATTGCTTTCTCATTAAACACATTTGAACCAAAAATGTTAGACTTTCTATCAATTTCTTCAAAATGCACCGGCTTTCTGGTAGAAGCTTCTTTTAAAGCTTGGAAACGTAATGTTGACATGTATATAATTTTTAAAAATTCGTACTTATTTTACTGAAAAAAGAACAACAAATATAAACAATAAATGAGCCTGTCTGAAAGATAAATATTAGAATTTTATACGACGATTTTTCAACAGATGAAGCATTTTACAAAGAATAATGAATTTGTATTGAAGAAATATAACAAAAACATAAGGTATTATTCATTAAATAAACAATTTTTCATAATTTCTTAACCTATAAATTCAAAAATATTCCATAATTATTACGAATTTATTTTTTTAAGGCGTTAAAAATTACTTTTTTCAAAATATACCCCTGTCAAAATTGCGCTTCTCTAAAAAATTATAGTCCGATAAACAAAATAGCCCCCTAATTTTTAGGACTAAAAAAATAAATCTATATTTGACCCAGCGAAAAAAACAAAAAAAATAAATTTATATTATTATGGCTAAAATTAAGTTAGAGTACATTTGGTTAGATGGATATGAACCAACTCAAAATCTTAGAAGTAAAACTAAAGTTGAAGAACACGAAAATTTCAAAGGAACATTAGAAGAACTTGGAAACTGGTCATTTGATGGTTCATCAACAAAACAAGCTGAAGGTGGTTCATCTGACTGTTTATTAGTTCCTGTTGCAATATATCCGGATCCAACACGTATTAACGGATGGTTGGTAATGACAGAAGTTATGTATGCTGATGGTACTCCACATGCTTCAAACGGTAGAGCTACTATTGATGATGATGGTGATTTCTGGTTTGGTTTCGAACAAGAATATTTCATCATGGATACTAAAACTTTATTGCCATTAGGTTTCCCTGTTGGAGGTTATCCTGCTCCACAAGGTATGTACTACTGCTCTGTAGGTGGAAAAAACACACACGGAAGAAAATTAGTAGAAGAACATGCTGATTTATGTATCGCTGCCGGAATTAACTTTGAAGGTATTAACCAGGAAGTTGCCTGCGGACAATGGGAATTCCAATTATTCGCTAAAGGTGCTAAAAAAGCCGGAGACGAAATCTGGGTTGCACGTTACCTTTTAGATCGTTTGACTGAAAAATATGGTTACTATATCGAATATCACCCAAAACCTCTTGGAGATACTGACTGGAATGGTTCTGGAATGCACGCTAACTTCTCTAATGAGGTGTTAAGAACATGTGGAGACCAGGCAACTTACGAAAGAATTTGTGAAGCTTTCCGTCCTGTTACTGCTGAGCATATCGCGGTTTACGGTGCTTACAACGACCAACGTTTAACTGGTAAACACGAAACTGCATCTATTCACGATTTCTCTTATGGAGTTTCAGACAGAGGATGTTCTATCAGAATTCCTTTAATGACTGTTCAAAAAGGATGGAAAGGTTGGTTAGAAGACAGAAGACCAGCTTCAAACGGTGATCCATACAAAATCGCTGCAAGAATTATCAAAACTGTTAAATCAGCGCTATAATTCGAAGCTTCAAATTATATTAAAAGTGCCGTCAATTTTGATGGCACTTTTTTTTGTGTCTTGTTTGTCACACTGAGCGAAGTCGAAGTGCCATATTGTTTTGATTGAAACCTTAACTAAATTTGACAGTAATTTTCTAATAATTAATTTTTAAGTTAAGCTTCAAAACTTATCTTTGTAAATCATTTAAAAAATATCTTATAATGGTCTGGATTTTATTTTTAGTAGGCGTCGTTCTTATTCTTGCTTTAGACTTGGGCGTTTTCAACAAAAACCCTCATATTATTAGTACCAAAGAAGCAAGCAAATGGACTTTAATTTGGGTTACTCTTTCGTTTTTGTTTTCCGGCGTAATCTACTGGCTTTATACTACAGATTATATTGCAAATCCTGATAAACTAAAACCTGCCGTAGCTTCTATGAAGTTTATTACGGGTTATTTAATCGAACTTTCTTTAAGCGTTGATAACATATTTGTTATTGCCATTATTTTCGCTTCTTTCAAAATACCTCAAAAATACCAACACCGTGTTTTATTCTGGGGAATTATTGGTGCTGTGGTTTTCCGCGGATTAATGATTTTCTTTGGCGTAATGCTGATCAATAAATTTACATGGACAACGTATTTGTTTGGTGGATTCTTATTATTTACAGCGATAAAAATGTTGTTTTCAGGCGATGACGAAGATTTTCAGCCAAAAGATTCATTTGTCTATAAAACGTTAGGAAAAGTTATTCCGATTACTTCTGAATTCGATCATGAGAAGTTTTTTATTTTAACCGAAAAAGGAAAAAAAGCCGCTACGCCTCTATTCGTTGCTTTAATTGTAATTGAAGTTATGGATGTTCTTTTTGCGGTAGACAGTGTTCCGGCGATTCTGGCGATTACATCTGATCCGTTTTTAGTATTTAGTTCGAATATTTTTGCGATTCTTGGTTTACGTTCTATGTACTTTTTCCTGGCAAATATGCTGGCAAAATTCAGTTATTTGGAATACAGCTTAATTGCTATTTTAAGTTTCGTTGGATTAAAAATGCTATTGCACGAATGGATTCACATTCCGGAATGGGCTTCGTTAGGATTTATCGCGCTTTCTCTTTTAGTTGGAATTTTGGTTTCGCTTAAATTTGGAGAAGAAAAAGAACTTACCGATTTAGATCAGGAATAGTTTTCAAGACATATATTAGTAAAAAAAGGAAATCGAGAGGTTTCCTTTTTTTTTATGAATTATCATACTGATAATGTCTTATAGCGTTACAATTAAAGCTTTTAATGGTAAAACAAGTAAATATTGGTAAATACATTTAGCTCACTATAAATCTTAAACCTTTTATCATGAGAAAAATTTCTTTTTATCTAGTATTAACCTTTATTATCATGAGCTGTGATAATAAAGAAGATTTACCTGCAAAAAATCAATCAACTAAGTATCCTCAACAACTGTATATTATAAATGGAGATTTAGAATATTGGTCTGACATTACAGATGGTTCAAAACCTAAAGAACCAATATTTATATATAATACTCCTGAAAAAATAGAAGAAGACACAATTCAAAAAACAACTTCTAAAACTTCCGAACAATCTGTTTCCTTAAATTTTGCGTATGGAATTTACGATCCAACAAATAGTGGATGTACCATTAAGAAATATAATGGTAATAAGGAGTACTACACAGATGCAGGAGTATATGGTCCTAATCCATATCCACAAGCTAACGGTTATTTAGTGAGAGGATATGGCAGAGCACATCAAAATCTATATTATGGATCACTAGTTTTATTTGTAGATAATAAAGTAAAGAAAACAAATACTAGAAGAGGAATCGTTGATGGAAATGACGAAAGTGGATCTGCTATTTCAATTGAATATCCTTTCAAGCCTAATATTACATACGAAATTTCAATCAAAGCAACTTTTTATGACAATCGCTATTTAGTTGACAAAGTATTTAGTAGTGGATTCCCAACAGTTTTTGTCCAATTAAAAAATGACGGAATAATTACACTTCCTAATATCAGAAATTATAATCAGGATTTTTGTGATGGAAAAGGGATAATAAGTCTTGAGGCAGAAAATTACGTAAATTATACGAGATCTTATAAATTAGAAAGTCAAGGTGCAATACAGAGAACATTAGTTTTTAAATTCTCTCCAACAGAAGAAAAGAAGGCGTTACTAATTTCAGTACATCCAGCTAAAGGAGAGGCTGGATATGGCACAATTCCTATAAATAATTACACTATGGTGATGCCGTTAGTAAAAATAACTGAGAAACCATTCGATCCTGCTTTAAATGTTGAGTTACCTAATGACGGACGTAGGTAGCATAATCGTTAATTAATCATAAAAAAAAAAGGAAATCTTCTCACGATTTCCTTTTTTTTTTATTTAAAATAATTAATTTAATTGCTTCACATTACTATCATCAATATTGTATTTTTTGATAACTGCATTATAATCTGAATAGTCAGGCTTATTAACTGATTTATTTGAAAAAGCACCGGTACAATTACAATTCTAAAAGTTTGATTATTTATATATTCAGGAGTCAAAGCTAAGTCATAATTCCCTCCAGCATAAATAGTAAAATCTTCTCTACTGAAATCAAAGTCATAATCAAAATCTCCTCTTGATGTATATACTGTTCTTGGAATTTGTTGCCAAATAGGTGTGTTTGCATCAATAGTTCCAGTTAATCTGTAAATCAAAACAACATCAGAGCTAAAAATTACAGGAGTTAATTTTTGATAAATATTATATCCATCCGTATTATTATAACTAAAACTTATATTATTTAACTCAAAAACTTCTGCAACTGGCCCTTCTGGCCCCTGCGGTCCTTCCGGTCCTTCGCAACTAGAAAACGCAACTAATCCAACAAGTGCGAATAGTATAAATATCTTTTTCATAATTTTATTTTTTAAGGTTTATATATAAAGGTATTCCAAAAATCAAACCAAAAAAAGTATTTAGTCTATTCTTTGTTAAAAAAATCATTATTTTTTTGCAACAACCTGATTTTTAAGTAGAATTTTATTGAAAAATAATACATGATACGGCAGTGAATTTTCCCAATAATCCCAAGTATGAGCGCCTGGTCTTTCGGTGTAATCGTGTTCTACTTTATTATAGACCAATCTTCGGTGCAGTTCTCTGTTGGGTTCTATTAAAAAATCGTCTACTCCGCAATCTATAATTAGAGGCAGTTTGTTTGCTTTTATTTTATCGAGCATATTCATAACAGCATATTGTGCATACATTTCTGAGTTGTCGCTTTTGTCTCCAAAAACGGGCTGCATTAGTTTTATAACCTGTGCCGATGAATCACGATTGAGCATTGTACTCATATCTACGGCTCCGCTCATGCTTCCGGCAGCGCAAAACAAATCAGGATGTTTGGCTGATAAATATAACGCGCCGTGTCCGCCCATCGAAAGTCCCGTTATTACTCTGCCAGTTCTATTGCTAATGGTTCTGTATGTTTTATCTACTTTCTGAATCACTTCCTGCGTGATAAAGGTTTCAAACTGACTTTCTTTATTTACCGGACTATCAAGATAAAAACTAAAAGTTTCTCCTTCCGGCATTACGATAATGATATTGTATTGGTCTGATAAACTTTGTACTAATTTTTTGTTAGGCGTATTTTTTAACCAATCGCTAAAATGTCCGTAAGCGCCGTGTAATAAATACATTACCGGAAATGCGGTTTTGCTTTTGGCATACGAATTTGGCAATACAACAGCAGCTTTGTAGGTTTTGCTCATCGCTGTGCTGGCAATTTGTAAGGTGTCTACTTTTGCAGCATAACTCATAGAAGAAACACACAAAAACACCGTAAATACAAAGATTCTAAAGTTTTTCATATTGATATTTTTTTCTGATTAGGGATTGTAAATATACCTTTTTCCGAATATAATATATGAAAAATCTGATTGATTTGTTTTTGCCACAGATTAAAAAGATTATGAAGATTAAAAAAAAGGCTGTCACTAATTGCGCTAATTTTCTCGAATTTTAATTTCTTTATCTATATTTAAACACATAGAAACATAGATTAATAATTGCGAAAAGGCGTTTCACTTGTATATACGCACATAGCTATGTTTGTTTTGCAAAGTGAAACGCCTTTTATTTTGTAGCAGCAAAGAAAAAATCTATGTCTCTATGTGTTTAAAAATGTTTACCACTAATTATTGCCAATTATTTTTTCTCGCAGATTATGCAGATTGAGCAGATTTATTTTTACCCCGATTAAATTCGTGAATATTCATGCAAACATAGATTATAAATTGCGAAAAGGTGTTTGACTTGCATACACACAGCTATGTTTGTTTTACAAAGTGAAACGCCTTTTATTTTTAAGCAAAAAGAAAAGAAATCTATGTCTCTATGTGTTTAAAAATGTTTACCGCTAATTATTGCCAATTATTTTTTCTCGCAGATTATGCAGATTGAGCAGATTTAATTTACCCTAATTAATGTGAAGAAGAAAAAAATCCTTTTAATCTTTTAAATCTGTGGCAAAAAAAAACCACAACATAAAAAAATCTTTAAATCTGTAGCATTAAACTGGAAATTATTTAATTATAATCTTGTGTTCGTTACGATATTGCGAAGCGCTTTTACCTGTGTATTGTTTAAACGATTTACTAAAGTGGCTAAAATTATTAAAACCGCTTTCGTAACACACTTCGTTGATTGTTATTGGTTTTTCGGCCAAAAGTTTTGAGGCGTGTACCAAACGATATTCATTGACAAACTCTGTAAAGGTTTTGTTGGATATTTTTTTGAAATATCGGCAAAACGAAGGCGTTGTCATACTTACCAAACTCGAAACTTCGTCTATAGCAATAGATTCCTGAAAATGATCTTTTACGTAATTAAAAACCACGTTTATTCGGTCACTATCCTGCGCGTTTAGTTCGATAGCAAAACCATCAGCATTTAATATAGTATATTCTTCTGATGATTCTAATTCATCTAAAATACTTAAAAGTGTCAGCAAACGTTCAAACGGAAGCTGGTTTTCCATCATCTCAATTTTCTGTCCTATTCGTTTTTTGGTTTCTCCGCCAAAAGCGATTCCGCCTTTCGACTGGCTCAGAATGTTTTGAACTCTTCTCATTTCCGGTGCTGCAAAAAATTCATTCCCTAAAAATTCAGGTTTGATATGAATCACCGTTTCGTTTACATTTCCTGTTTGTTCGTTTGTAAAACCACAATGGGGTAAATTAGAACCTATCAGGATCAAACTTCCATTTGTGTAATAAGAAACATGGCTCCCTATTTGTCTTTTTCCTGCGCCGCCATTGATATAAACCAATTCAATTTCGGGATGGTAATGCCACAAATGCGACTTAACGTTCGTCTTTTCAGCATGTTTCGTATAAGTAAAAGAACTTCCGTATGAGGGAGAAATCACTTCGAGAGCTGGGGCGATTGTCTTCATGATAAAGTCTTTAAAAAATAATAGCAAATTTAACAAAAACACCTACAATAATTCACATTTTAACCTATAACGGTTTCGTAACTGCGAATATTGCATGAAAATCATCTATTTATAAAAGAGGTTATTATGCCGATTTCCTCATTTTTTTAACTACTGATATTTTTATTCACTTTTTTTTTAATATATCGTATTTAATTCTGTGTTTTTATATTTATATAGCATTATTGTAAGAATTTTGGATGTCTGAAAAAAAATTAACAATTTAAAAATGTTTGAAAAATAATAGCTGAATTAACAAAAACACCTAAAATAATTCAAATTTTAACCTATAACGGTTTCGTAAATGAGAATATAGCATAGAAATTGGAAAATATAGTTGTGCTAAAACTTGTAATACTAAAGTAATTTTACATCAGAGAAATGAACTAATAATTTAAAGAAAGATATATAATGAAAAAGATTTTAAAATTAAGTTTAGTATGCGCAGTGCTTTTATCAGGAATGAGTACTTATGCAATTGATGGAAATGAGGATTTTAACCTTCATGTATTGAAAAATGGAAAAGTAATAACTTTTGGTTTAAACCAATTGCAAAAAGCTAATTTGGCTATATACGATCAGGACGGAAATTTATTCTACTCTGAAAATGCTTCAGGTAAAAATGGAATTTTAAGAACTTTTAGCTTACAGGATTTCCCTGACGGAGTTTACTTTTTAGAAGTTGAAGACAATTCTAAAAAAGTGAGATACGAAATTAACGTTAATGATAATGTTACAACTTTATCAGCAAAAGCAATTTCTTCAGTTTATAAATCAGCAGATAAAAATACAAGCGTAGCAATACGCTAAAAGAGTTTATACTTTCACAGTATAAAAATGAGGTTAGATAGTTAGTAAAGTAAAAAACAGTATTGTTTTAAAACAGGTCTTTGTGGTTATTGACCTGTTTTTTTTATGCCTTTTTTTTAGTCACTAAGGCACTAAGTTTTTTTACGCAAAGTTCGCAAAGTTTAAAATTAAGCTTTGCGAACTTTGCGTTTTTCCTTTGTACTCTTTGTGGTTAGATTTTGTAAGAAATCGATATAAATTTACATTATCTTAACCCGCTGAAAACATTGAAATATAATAACCATATTGGTTAAAACGATAAAAATAATTCAAATTTTAACCTATAACGGTTTCGTAAATGAGAATACAGCATCGAAATTGGAAAATAGAGTTGTGCTGATATTTGTAATACTAAAGTAATTTTACATCAGAGAATTAGAACAATTAATTTAAAAAACTAATACTATGAAAAATTTAAAATTAAGTTTAGTATGTGCAGTACTTCTTTCAGGAATGAGTACTTATGCAATTGATGGAAATGCAGATTTTAACCTTCATGTGTTAAAAAATGGAAAATTAATAACGTTTGGTCTTAATCAGGTTCAAAAAGCAAACTTAGCTATATATGATCAGGACGGAAACCAATTCTACTCTGAAACTGCTTCCGGTAAAGACGGAATTTTAAGAACTTTTAGTTTACAGGATTTTCCTGATGGAACTTATTTCTTAGAAGTTGAAGACAATGTAAAAAAAGTGAGATATGAAATTGTTGTAAACAATCAAATTACCACTTTATCTTCAAAAGCTGTTTCTGCAGTTTATAAATCATCAGATAAAAATACAAGCGTAGCAATTCGCTAAAAAAGTTTATACTATACATACAGTATAAAATGAGGTTAGATAGTTAGTAAAGTAAAAACGTGATTGTTTTGAAAACAGGTCTTTGTGGTTATTGACCTGTTTTTTTATGCCTTTTTTTTTGTAAGAAATAAAGATGAATTTACATTATCTTAATTCACACAAAACATTGAAAAATAATAACCATATTAACAAAAATGATAAATATAATTCAAACTTTAACCTATAACGGTTTCGTAAATGAGAATACAGCATCGAAATCAGCAAATGGAGTTGTGAGAAAAAAAGAGAAACATAAGTAATTTAGCATCAGAGAATTAGAACAATTAATCTAAAAACTAATGCCATGAAAAAGACTTTAAAATTGAGTTTAGTATGCGCAGTACTTTTCACAGGAAGTACGTATGCAATTGACGGGAATGGAGATTTTAATCTTCATGTATTAAAAGCTAACGGAAAGCTAATTACATTTGCTCTTAACAGAGTACAAAAAGCAAACTTAGCAATTTACGACACAGATGGTACTCTTATTTATTCTGAAACCGCATCTGGTAAAGATGGAATTTTGAGAACTTTTAGTTTAGAAGAGTTTCCGGAAGGGAAATACTTTTTAGAGGTTGAAAACGGCGAAAAAATGGTTAGACATGAAATTATTATTAATGACGGAATTTCTGTTTTATCATCAAAAGCAATTTCATCGGTTTACAAATCAGGTATTTCTGTCAAAAACAGCAGTGTAGCTGTACGCTAAAATTTTGTACGACCAGGTATAAAATAAGTTTAAATAATTAGAGAAATTATTGTTATAAAGACAGCTCATTGTGGTTACTGAGCTGTTTTTTTATGCCTTGATTTTAATAAAAATGTGTACTGTTAACTTTTTTGGAAAATTATTCTTAATAAATGAATATAGGTGTTTAGAATTGTTAATAAAAAAATTTAATGCAAAACATCCAAGAGCCCAACAAATACGTACATAGTTCAAACAAAGTACCGAAAGAGTTCCAATTCAGCAACTTATGTATTGAAAAAATAGATTTTTTTGCACAAAATTCAATTTGTATTTGTAGTTTTACCGCATCCACGATTAATAATAAAAATTTAAAAAACATGACAAAATTTACCAAATTGGCCCTAGTTGTAGCCATCTTTTTAACAACTATCTTTACTTATGCAATTGATGGAAAAGGGGATTATATCTTGTATATAAAAACCGGAAACGGAAAAGTAGTTAGCTTTACTTTAAACACCGTTGAGAAATCAAATTTTTCAATTTTAGACGAAAACAATACTTTGTTGTACGCAGGAGTTCCATCTTCTGATGAAGACAATTTAGAGATTTCAAAAACTTTAAGTTTAGAGGCTTATCCAGCCGGAACTTACTATTTGCAATTGAATCAAAATGGTAAAGTAGTAAAACACAAGATTACAGTTTCAACAAAAAAGGTAAAAACAGTAGTGTTAGACGAATCAGTAAACGAAAGTCCTGCTTTTCGTCGTTAATCGTTGTTTGCCTCAAATTTAAAAGCATCGGCCGCGGCTGATGCTTTTTTATTTTTATGAATATCTAGTTTAGAGAATATTACTTTTCCTTTAGTAATTTTTCTAAATATTCATTTTTATCCTTTTCGGCTTGAAGCAAACGTTCGTAAAGTCTTTTATTTTCTTCTACGGCTTCCATCAATTTATCTAACGGATTGAAAGTGCAATGATTATTATTACCAAAATGGCTATCATTTACAGTTTCATTAAAAGTATTAAAATAATTAATCATACCTTCTTCTGAAAAATTCTTAATCGCTTCTACGGTTACACCAAGTGCTTTTGCAACTTCTACAAGTCTTTCTTCTTCTATGGTTTCGCTATTTTCTATAGCCGAAATTGTTTGCTGGCTTATTCCTAAAGCTTGCGCCAAAGCTTCCTGTTTCATATCACGAAGTTCACGAATACGGCTGATCTTGCGCCCTATATGATTTGATTTTGTTAGTGTGCTCATAATTCAAAGATAATAATTAAGTGTGAGAAACTTCAACTGGTAAAAAACTTATTTTGACTGTTCACATACCAGCAAAAACGGTTTGGTACGATACAATCTATTTCTTTCTTCGCCGAGTCAAACAAAAGTACGATTTTTCTTTCTATATAAAATTATAAAAGTCAAATTGTAAAGTGCTTAATAAGATACAAATTAAAAATATACGCCTCATGGAAACTAATGAAACTGAAACTTTAGCAAGACTTAAAAGATTAACCGCTCAATATCTTACAACTCTAAAACCAACAAATAAAGCAAACTCTCATACGGTTCAATTTAAGGTTGTAAATTACTTAGAACTGGGCTGCGTTATTACGGATATGCTCAAATTGTGCATTTTGGCACTAGACAACGATATGCATAAAATTGAAGAGATGAAACACGAATCTATAAACGTGAGTCTTATTTTAGAAACTGTTGTACAAATGTTTCCTTTAAATGAATTTGAGTTTTTGAGTTATGTTGGGGAGATTGTTGAAGAATAATTTTTTCTGTTTTTTGCTGGTACAAGCTAATGGATTTTGATTATATAATTTCTTGTCATGGACGGATTAAAATCCATCCCTACAATATGATTGATTATTGCTAAAGATGGATTAAAATCCATTCCTACAATATGTTTTGTTCCTCTGGAACTCTTTATAAAGTTTCATTAAAATAACCGCAATATTGTTGTTATGCTGACGCAAGTATCTTGCTCATGCAATATTTTGGGTTCTTATGCTGGCGCGAGCATCTTGCTCGTGCATTACTTCGGGTTCACGAGCGTGACGCTCGCGCTAGCGGGGAGAAATGGTTGGTGAAGATTTATAAATCAAACCGTGACCATCTGTCACGGTTTGATTTATTTTTTCAGTTGACTACAAAATGAAGTCATCTGCTGGCGCGAGCGTCCCGCTCGTGCATTACTTTGGGTTCACGAGCGGGACGCTAGCGCTAGCGGGAGATCGCTTCAGCTGGGGAGCAAAATATTATCTGTTATTCAATTTCAAAACTTGAATATACTTGAATATATTCCTTTTTACCATGTACCTTTTTAACCAAAACTATGGCGTAATCTTTAAAGTATTCCCAAAGACCATAATCATCCAACTTTCGCTTTTTATTTTTATCATAAAACCTGGAAGAACGCACGAATTTTTCAAGGCAGATTTCTTTTGATTTTACACTTTGGTTCTCTAACACTTTCACCTCAACAAAGTGAAAAGTACCATCCATATAATTACTACCGTCTTTTATATAAAAATGATTTGGTATTTCAACATATGTCTTAATATATTTATTATCGTAGGTAAAAAAGAGCGTATCTTTTGTTTTTTCCTGAGCCTTTATAAAGATTGAAAATAAAGACAGTAAAATAAGAATAACTGTTTTCATAGTGTAACTTTTTTTAGTTATAATTGGCGCAAGGAACCGTTTTACTTAGCATAGGTACTCTCTTTGCAAGTGTCTCTATTGCTGCTTTTTTATCTGCA
This sequence comes from Flavobacterium sp. N1736, assembly GCF_025947065.1. Classification (NCBI taxonomy): domain Bacteria; kingdom Pseudomonadati; phylum Bacteroidota; class Flavobacteriia; order Flavobacteriales; family Flavobacteriaceae; genus Flavobacterium; species Flavobacterium sp. N1736. The sequence goes on along the minus strand of NZ_CP109994.1, from coordinate 343,315 downwards.
GGTAAATCTGTCCAAGCTTTTACATTGGCATCTTTTAAGCCTCCCCATGCAAGAGCTTCATAAAATGCATCACTCGGCTCTTCTCCATAATACTGAGTGTATTTGTTATAATCATCAATAAGAGTACTTTTATGGAATTTTTTTAAAGCTTCTTTCATGCCATTAAGATATAATGTTGCAATTGTACTGTGTTGATTTTTGTAAGCTTCATATGTTGTTTTGAAATTTAAACTCTCTTCATCTTTTCCTGGTTTTGTTCCAAGTTTTCTAAAAATGTCAGCATGTACATATTCGTGTAAAATTGTTCTTGCAACATCAAGTGTCGAATTTATCTCTGCTTTGGAAGTACTAATCTCTATGGTTATCAAATTACCAACCGGCGGTATTGTCTTTCCATTTATTTCTTGAGTAACACCATTCTTAGTAACTGTAACTTTGTCTTTGGAAACAATCGAAATATCGAATTTTGAATTTCCCTGAAATTTAGCTAATAAATTTTGCACAAAGGAATCTCCATTTTTGTTTAACAAATCATTAAGGCATTTTGCTTTCCCGGTTAATGCATCAATAATTTTGGCAGGCGTTGGTGTTGTAATACCAGAACCACTTCCTTCCGTATCCCAAGACAAGCCTTGTCCACCTCCTGCATTGCTGGAACCACCGCTTCCCCATATAGCTTCAAACTCAAAATAATTAACATATTTTATACCATGAGTATTACTTTTGACAATTACTTCTTTCAATGCTTCAGCGTCTTGTTTTGAAGTTGCGGATGCTTTTGTATTATTCCTTACAAATTGGCTTACAATAATCCCATTCTCCGCTCTGTAACCATTTAAAAAAGATCCTTCAAGAGAATATATAAATATTTTTCCTGAAAAACTTCCTTTAACAGAATTCTCGTCAGGATACATACTAAAAATAACACTTTTAATTTCGTTATCAATTTTTACTAACAAAATCCTATCATTTTCAAGATCGTTATTCGTTTCAAAAGGAATTATAGTTAATAACTGATCACTTCCATTTATTTTTTCTTGTACAATTTGATCATATTGAAGATCATCCGATCTTTTATTTGCTGATTTAGCCAAGGGGCTTCCGTTTGAATTTGCTAAAAAAGATTTTGCTTCATCAATAGTTACAGTCTGAATATTATTTTGTGACTCACGTATTGAAAGTTCATCATTACTGCAATTTGTTGACAACAGCGTAACGCATAGAATCAACACTAATTTTCCTAAATTTTTAAATTTCTGGTTCATTTTTTTGGTTTCAATAGTTAAATCAAAAAATCTCTTACTTTTTGATTTAACTAAACTAGAACACAAAAAAACACCACGAAGCCACGAAAAGCCTAGAGTGTAACACAATAAGACATTAAGCAAAAAAACCTCTCAAAATCTGAGAGGTTTTCCATAAATATAAAACAGTAAAATCTACATATTCCTTCTATACTGCCCACCCACTTCAAACAAAGCCGAAGTAATCTGACCCAAAGAACAAACTTTCGTAGCTTCCATTAAATGGTCGAATAAGTTTTCGTTTTTAATTGCGGCTTCTTGTAGTTTGTTGAGATGCTCGTTTACTTTTGCTTCGTGAAACTGATGTAAGTTCTCCAGCATCGTAATCTGATATTGTTTTTCTTCTTCGGTGGCGCGAATTACTTCTGCCGGAATTACCGTTGGAGAACCTTTTGAACTCAGGAAAGTATTTACACCCACAATTGGGAAATCTCCGTTGTGTTTTAGAGTTTCGTAATACAAACTTTCTTCCTGAATTTTAGAACGTTGGTACATTGTTTCCATTGCTCCAAGAACTCCGCCACGCTCTGTAATTCGGTCAAATTCTAGTAGAACGGCTGCTTCTACCAAATCTGTTAATTCTTCGATTATAAATGAACCTTGAATTGGGTTTTCGTTTTTGGCTAAACCTAATTCTTTATTAATAATCAACTGAATCGCCATTGCTCTGCGCACAGATTCTTCGGTTGGTGTTGTAATCGCTTCATCATAAGCATTTGTGTGCAATGAATTACAGTTGTCGTAAATCGCATACAAAGCCTGCAAAGTGGTTCTAATATCATTAAAATCAATTTCCTGAGCGTGTAACGAACGTCCAGAAGTTTGAATATGATATTTTAGCATTTGTGCTCTTTCGTTGGCTCCGTATTTGTTTTTCATGGCTTTTGCCCAAATTTTACGTGCCACACGACCAATAACAGAATATTCAGGATCTACTCCGTTTGAGAAAAAGAACGATAAGTTTGGTCCAAAATCATTGATGCTCATTCCGCGGCTCAAATAATATTCCACGTAAGTGAAACCATTCGAAAGCGTAAATGCCAATTGCGTAATTGGGTTCGCTCCTGCCTCGGCAATATGATATCCTGAAATAGAAACCGAATAGAAATTACGAACGTTTTTGGTAATAAAATATTCCTGAACGTCGCCCATTAATCGTAAAGCAAATTCTGTAGAAAAAATACAGGTATTTTGTGCCTGATCTTCTTTTAAAATATCCGCCTGAACCGTTCCACGAACTTGCGATAATGTTCTTGCTTTTATTTCATTATAAATTTCCTGAGGCAAAACCTGATCTCCGGTAACACCCAAAAGCATCAATCCTAAACCGTTGTTTCCTTCCGGTAAATCACCTTGATATCTTGGTCGTTCTGTTCCTTTTTCTTTGTATATTTTGTTGATTTTTGTCTCAACTTCTTTTTCTAAATCGTTCTCCTTAATATAATACTCACATTGCTGATCGATTGCCGCGTTCATAAAAAAGCCCAACAACATTGGCGCAGGTCCGTTTATGGTCATACTTACAGATGTTAAAGCGTGCACCAAATCAAAACCTGAATACAGTTTTTTAGCATCATCAAGACAGCAAATCGAAACTCCCGCATTTCCAATTTTTCCGTAAATATCAGGACGAATATCAGGGTCGTTTCCGTACAAAGTTACACTGTCAAAAGCAGTCGAAAGTCGTTTTGCCGGCAATCCCGCGCTTACATAATGAAAACGTTTGTTGGTTCTTTCCGGTCCCCCCTCGCCCGCAAACATTCTTGACGGATCTTCGCCTTCACGTTTAAACGGATATAATCCAGAAGCAAACGGAAATTCTCCAGGAACATTTTCCTGTAAATTCCAACGTAAAATATCACCCCAGGCTTCATATTTAGGCAAAGCAATTTTCGGAATCTGAATGTGTGATAAGCTTTCGGTATGTGTCGCGATTTTAATTTCTTTATCACGAACTTTAAAAGTATAAACCGGATTTTTGTATTTGTTTACTTTTTCATCCCAACTCAGGATAATTTCCCAGTTGTACGGATCTAAGTCCATTTTTACTTTATCAAACTGATTTAGTAAAAGGTTTAAGAATATTCTGTTTTCGTCTAATCCTTCGACTCCGCTCAGGATGACACTGCTGTCGTCAATTCCTGCTTTATTTATTTGCGGAATTTTCCCTGAAACTGATTCGATCGTTTTAAAGATTCCGTATAGTTTTTGTGCTACTTTTTGTTGCGAAAGCGCACTTTCGTCATACGATCTGTTATTCTCTGCAATTTCAGATAAATAACGCGTTCTGTGTGGCGGAATCACAAAGATTTTCTCGCTCATTTCACGCGTGATTTCAAAAGTCGATTTTAGATCTGAATCTGTTTTTTCGACAATTTTATCCATAATCGCTTTATAAAGCGTGTTCATTCCGGGATCATTGAATTGAGAAGCAATTGTTCCGAACACGGGCATATCATCAGGATTTTTATCCCATAAATTATGATTGCGCTGATATTGTTTTTTAACGTCACGAATCGCATCAAGAGCGCCTCTTTTATCGAATTTATTTAAAGCTACTAAATCGGCAAAATCAAGCATATCGATTTTCTCTAATTGAGTCGCTGCTCCAAATTCCGGTGTCATTACATATAAGGATACATCAGAATGATCCATAATTTCCGTATCTGATTGTCCGATTCCTGAAGTTTCAAGAATAATCAAATCGTATTTTGCAGCTTTTAAAACCTGAATTGCTTCGGCAACATATTTAGACAATGCCAAATTTGATTGACGTGTCGCCAATGAACGCATATAAACGCGAGGATTATTAATGGCATTCATTCGGATTCTGTCTCCTAAAAGTGCTCCTCCGGTTTTACGTTTCGAAGGATCGACAGAAATTAATCCGATTGTTTTTTCGGGGAAATCAATTAAGAATCTACGAACTAATTCATCAACCAGAGATGATTTTCCTGCTCCACCTGTTCCCGTAATTCCAAGAACCGGAATTTTAGAATTAGTATTATTAGTATGTATCTGATCAAAAACAGGCTTTGCAATTTCAGGGAAATTCTCGGCTGCCGAAATTAATCTTGCAATTGCAGTTGGAATTTTATTTTCGATATGATCAATTTCTCCGTTTAGTTTATCTCCGATTGGATAATCTGATTGCTCAACCAAATCATTAATCATTCCTTGTAAACCTAAAGAACGTCCATCATCCGGAGAATAAATTCTGGTAATACCATATTCATGTAATTCTGAAATTTCGCTTGGCAAAATTACTCCGCCTCCGCCTCCAAAAATTTTAATATGCCCCGCTCCTTTTTCATGAAGCAAGTCATACATATATTTAAAGTATTCATTGTGCCCGCCTTGATATGATGTCATGGCAATCGCATTTGCATCTTCCTGAATGGCGGTATTCACCACTTCTTCAACGCTTCGATCGTGACCCAAATGAATTACCTCAACTCCTGTTGACTGAATAATACGGCGCATGATATTAATAGCCGCATCGTGTCCGTCAAAAAGAGATGCCGCAGTAACAATTCTTACTTTATTTTTAGGAATATATGGTATTTGTAGTTCCATTTTATGAATATGATAATTTTAAGGGAGCAATTTACAAAATATTTTAATATTTGTTTATCTCTGAAGCTTTATGTTAATAAAAAAACGAAATGATTTTTATTTTTTTTCTTCTACAAGGGTAACAATTTGTTCAACTATCGTATTTATCTTATATAAGTCTTATAAAAATGTTAATAACATGGCAATCTTGAAAGATTTAAGTTTAATACAACAACTTGTTTTTCAGACCACTAAAGTAATTTAGCAATGTAGAAATGCCCCAAATTTTTACTAAAAACTTTTACTATTAAATAGTAACGTAAAAATTTAAATTACAATGAAAACATTTTATCCACTAGCCATAATTATAGTCGTAAGCTTTTTTGCTTTATCATTTAATAAACTTGATAAAAACGGCTTAACAACAAGAACTTTAAGCTCTTACAGTACTTCTAATGATAATGATGTAGTAGATACAGAAGTATTAAATGACTTTTTTAAAAGATATTCTGATCTTAAAAAATATCAAAACGAAGTAACATCTTTATACAAAAACAGATCATACGAAACGATTTGGTATAGCGACAATAAAATTACTGAATTTGGAAAAGTTTTGCATCAAAAAATGAAAGATGCAGATGATCAGGGTTTAGAAGTTAATATTCCGTACAGAGAAGAAATAGAGCAAATTTTTGACAAAAAATCTAAAGAAATTTCTAAATCAGATGCTGATATGTTATTGAGCGCAGCTTATGTTATCTACATGCGTAATGTATATGAAGGTCTTGATGCTGAAACGGTTAAAAAAACCGGCTGGCTTTTACCAAAGAAAAAATTATCTTATGATACTTTATTAGATTCTCTAATGACCAATCCGACTTTGTTAGAAAAAAATAATGTATTGCTTTTTGACCAGTATTATAAATTAGAAGGAGCTTTAAAAAAATACAAACAAATAGAAGCAGACAATAATTGGAAACCAATGACGGTTGCAACTCCTTATAAAGATATAAGACCTGACGAAAAATCGATTACAGTGGCTCAGATTAGAAATAGATTATTTATAATGGGAGATTTAAAAACCGATTCTAAAAGTGATTTCTATGATCGTGAATTGATGGATGGTGTAATGCATTATAAAGTACGAAATGGTTTAAAACCAAATTATATAATTGGTGAAGACCATATTAAAGATTTGAATGAACCAATTGGTGATAAGATTAAAAAAATCATGATCAATATGGAACGTTGCAGATGGATTTCGCCAAAACTCGTAACAGATAATGAATATGTAATGGTTAATATTCCGTCTTTTGAATTGGTTTATGTAAAAAACGGACAAGTTGAACTTGTTTCTAATGTATTTGTTGGTTCGCAATTAACTAAAACATCCATTTTTAACGGAAACATTGACAAAATTGTATTTAGCCCATATTGGACTGTTCCGCAAAGTATTGTTGATAATGAACTGAAATTGAAAATGGCCGCTGATAAAAATTATCTTGCTGATAATAATATGGAAATGGTGAATGGTCAGGTAAGACAAAAACCGGGAGCAAAAAATTCATTGGGATTAGTGAAATTTATTTTCCCAAATCCAGAGGATATTTATATGCACGATACGCCATCAAAAACCTTATTTGATTTTGAAAAAAGAACTTTTAGCCACGGTTGTATTAATGTTCAAAAAGCAAAAGAATTAGCCGTTGCCATGTTGAAAGATTATCCTGAATGGACTCAAAGCAGAATAGATGATGCTATGGCAGGAAAAGAAGAGTCTACATTTAAATTGCCAAATAAAATTCCTATTTACATTACTTATTTTACAACCTGGGTAAACGATGCAGGCGAAATTAGTTTTTATCAGGATGTTTATAACAGAGATAGCGAATTAAATGGTCTTTTATTTCCTACCGCAGAAATGGCAGCAAATTAATAAATTACTTACTTCATATAAATTGAAAAAACGTTATGAAAAGCACATTGCTTTCATAACGTTTTTTTTATTCACATAAAAAAAATCCATAACTTAAAATATAAATCTAACCAAAACGCTTAATCCTGTAATCCATTTACTACATTTAAATTATTATCCAATAAAAATGGCTTAACTTACTTATTACAAACCTTTTAGTGGTTTTAAAATTAATAAAATCGGAGGACATTTGCACCACAATAACAAACACTCACTTTAACCGAAAATTAATTTTATCATGAAAACTAAAAATATTGAAGGATTAACAATGTTCGAAATAAATCAATTAATTCAACAAGGCGGAAGGTTTATTACTTTTCCAATTCTGAGAAAAAAATTTAAAAATACTCCTATTGTATATTTTATTCGTCCCGAAGAAAGCAGTTTCAAATATTCTTTAAATTACTTTTTTCTCAACTTAGTCAGTGGCTGGCGTGCATTTCCATGGGGACCAATTTATGCACTTAAATCTTTATATTATATCATTAAAGGCGGAAAAGATTTTACAGAAACTATACTTGATGATTTACATCAAAATAATCCCGAATACAATCCTAATTTACATTATCTGCAAATTTGTCTGGATTATAATAAAGACGTAAAATTTAGATTTTAATAAAAATAAAATAATTCACATAACTTATATTTTTCTAATTGTTTCATATGAAATGATTAGAAATTAAAATGACTTGTTTCTTTTGGGTGAAACGAGTCATTTTTTTTTCTTACTAACTCAACTAATAGAAGCCAAAACATACCTTAATGTACCAGTTTTAAAACTTATCATGGCATTGCTTCAAACAAATTATGAGAATCTTTGAGTTTTGGTTAAAAAACAACTCCGAAACTCTAAAAAAACAAAAAATTAATACTGTTATGAAAAAATTCGATTTAGAGGCGTTCAGAGAGCACAAAGAAGATAACAATACGTATTGTAAATATATTTCAATAAATCCTGATGGTAATACAGTAGAGACGTATATTAAGGAGAATAAAGATTCTTATCAGGAAACCGTTACCTATTTAAATAGTCCGATAAAAAAAAGGTACATGTATGATAAGAAAACATTAAAAATAACAAAAGAAATAAAAAGCTTTTACGATTGCATCATTGGTTTTCGAAAAGAATATAATGAAAATGGAGAACTCGTAAAAGTGATCGATAATGATAAACCCTTTTCATTTAGCTGGCAGGATTTAGTAGAAAAAATGAAAAAAGAATTTGATATAGATTTAATGGATCTTAAAAATCAAATGCATAAAAACAATAATATATCATCAGTTTCCAGAAATTCACAGGAAATGAAATATTTTGTTGTAATTCCAAATAATTTTATTCCTCACACATGTCCCGAGGAAAAATTTGAAATAGACGCAACAACCGGAAAACTTCTCCATCATATTGGAAATAAAAAAAGAATAGAACAAAAAAATATCTTTTAGTAATCTCCCCTGTTTTTTATATAAAAATATATTTCCATTTAGAATTTTAATTTAGAAAAGAGTATCTTTCTTCTCTTTAAACTCAAATTTAAAATTACTTTTTAATTATGGAAGACGATTACACAGAAGTTAGAAAAAACTGGTGGGAAAGAAACTGGAAATGGTTTGTTCCCACAGGATGTTTAAGTCTTTTGGTTCTTTTTGGCTTGTTTATAGCAGGGATTTTCTTTGGAGTAACTTCGATAATGAAAGATTCCGATGCTTATAAAGGAGCAATGACAGCTGTACAGCATAATAAGGTAGTTATCGAAAAATTAGGAAACCCGATCGAATCAGACGGAATGGTTTCGGGCAGTATAAATGTAAGCAATGATACAGGAAACTGCGATATTCAAATTCCGATAAAAGGATCTAAAGGAACCGGAACTTTATTTGTCGTTGCTACTAAAAGAGGAAGTTGGAAATACGACGAATTGTCTGTTTATATTAAAGCAACCAAAGAAGAAATTGATTTGCTGAAAAAATAAATAACACATGAAATTACTTTTTTTATCTTGTTTATTCTTTTTTTTGAGTTTGAATCTATTTGCGCAAAATGTCAACTATCAGATTTATACCAATCGAATAATTCAATTTTCGAAACCTTGTAAAATTTTGTATAATAATATTGATACAGAAGGAAACGGTTCGATAGAATTTACAAATTCAAAAAAACAGATCCTTAGGTTTCGTGTCAACAAACGCCAACTTCAAATTTTACATGGGGGTATTGCTTTTCAATTGTTTTATTACGAAAATGACTTTTTACAGAAAATAGCAACATTTGATGCAAACGGAAATTTATCCGGCGAAAGAGAGTCTCAAAATGAGGCTGTTGTAAAATTTACTATAGAAAAAAAAGCAGAATATCTCAGGAAAAAGAAATTAATAGATGCCGCCGAAGGCAATATTGACCTGCAAGATGACAGTGCCGAAAAAATAATAAGTATCCAATTATTTGATGCCAATAATATCCCGATTTCAATATTAAAATCCAATTATATAGCAAGCAAAACATATTGGAATTATTCAGTGAGAATGTATTGGCCGTGAAGAAAAAGATTCTAAGTTACTAAGATTCTGAGTTTTTTAAGTATAGAATGACTTAGAATCTTAGTAACTCAAAACATTAAAAAAAACCTCCATGTTAATTATGACACAAAATGTTTCTGCTACTGAAATAAAATTGTGGCTTTGTTTTTGAATAAGTAGTATTTTTGAAACTTATATAAACCCCCAAACTAATGAAAAAGATTTTATTAATAACGATTATTACATTTTCTCTGGCTTCTTGTGCTCAGGTACAACAAACTTTAAATCAATTGCCTCAATTGGCATCACAACTGCCAACAGGAAGCGTTGATATTGCTTCCGGACTAAAAGAAGCTCTAAATAAAGGTATTACTCAACAAGTGAGTAAATTGACCGCAGTGGATGGTTTTTATAAAAATGAGGCTGTAAAAATTTTAATGCCTGCCGAATTACAAAAAGTAGATGCTACCTTACGAAAAGTAGGTCTTAGCTCATTGGCAGATGAAGGTGTAAAAATGTTAAACCGTGCTGCTGAAGATGCAGTTAAAGAGGCAACACCAATATTTGTTTCGGCTGTAAAAAATATGTCGTTTACAGATGCTAAAAATATTTTACTTGGCAATGACAGTGCAGCAACATCTTATTTACAAGGCAGCACAACAACTGCTTTATACGGAAAGTTCAATCCGGTAATTAAAAGTTCGTTCGAGAAAGTTGGTGCTGATGTCGTTTGGACAAAAATTATCAATAAATACAATACAATTCCACTGGTAAAAAAAGTGAATCCTGATTTAACAGATTATACAACAACTCAGGCTTTGGCCGGTGTTTTTAAAATGATTGCTGTTGAAGAAAAAGATATCCGTAATAATATTAGCGCAAGAACAACGCCTTTATTAAAAAGCGTGTTTGCTATGCAGGACGGCAAATAATTTTTTACGTTTAACTGTTTAATCGTTTTAGTGTTTAATCGAAATTAACGACAATACATTCAAACGATTAAACAATTAGACAATTAACCGATTAACCAACAAACCAAAATGCAAAAAATTACGATTCTGATTCATTGCAAAGACCAAAAAGGTATTATTGCTGCAGTGACTACTTTTATTGCAAAAGTAGAAGGAAATATTACCTATATCGACCAGCATGTTGATGTAGAGCAAAATGTATTTTTTATGCGATTAGAATGTGAATTGACCAATCACCACATTACTATTGAAGGCCTGAAAGAAGATTTTGACCAAACTATTGCTGCTGATTTTAATATGTCCTGGGATTTATACAATCAGGAACAAAAACCAAAAATGGCTTTGTTTGTTTCAAAATATGATCATTGCCTTTTTGATATTTTAGGGCGTTACAGCGCAGGAGAACTAAATGTTGAAATTCCTGTAATCATAAGTAATCATAATGATTTGCGATCGATTGCAGAACGTTTTGATATTCCGTTTCATTGTGTGCCTTTTACAAAAGATAATAAAGAAGAAGGCGAAGCCAAACAAATTGAATTGTTAAAAAGATACCAAATCAATTTTATTGTCCTGGCGCGTTATATGCAAATTATTACGCCAAATTTGATTGCTCTTTACGAGAATAAAATCATTAATATTCACCATTCATTTTTACCCGCGTTTCGGGAGCAAAACCTTATCATTCTGCTTTTAAACGCGGAGTAAAAATTATTGGTGCAACCAGTCATTATGTTACGGCAGAATTAGACGAAGGTCCAATTATCGAACAGGATATTGCGAGGGTTTCTCACATACATTCTGTTGACGATTTTATCATGAAAGGACGTGATTTGGAACGTATTGTTTTGGCAAGAGCCATAAAACTTCATGCAGAACGTAAAACGATGGTTTATAGTAATAAGACAGTTGTTTTTTCTTAGGTTCAAAGTTACAAAGGCTCGAAGGTTCAAAGGTTTTATCTTTGATTTTAAATAGAAAACCCGACAGATTTTAAAAATCTGTCGGGTTTGTTTATTTTAAGGAAAAACCTTTGAGACTTTGAAACTCTGAGCCTTTGAAACTCAAAAAAACCTATCTCACTTCGATTAATAATCTTGGATCAGAAAAATTATTTACTTCGTCCATTGTTAAACCTAACGCATTTGCTACTCCTGTTCCGTATGCCGGATCAGCTTTATAACAGTTTCTGATATGGCGAACCTGAATAAATTTCTTTGCTCCTCCTACCTGTGCTGCTGTATTTTTAAACAATAATTGTTTTTTCTCCTCTGTTAACAAACGGAATAACAAACCTGGCTGTGTAAAATAATCATTATCATCTTCTCTAAAATTATGCGCGTACGCATCGCCGTGCAAAGCTAATGGCGGTTCTTTAAATTCTGGCTGTTCCTGCCATTCGCCAAAACTATTAGGTTCGTAATGTATACGGCTTCCGTTATTTCCATCTACACGCATTGCTCCGTCTCTGTGAAAAGTGTTATATGGGCATCTTGATGCGTTTACCGGAATTTGATAATTGTTTACGCCTAAACGATAACGATGTGCATCTCCGTATGAAAACAAACGTGCCTGAAGCATTTTATCCGGAGAAAAACTAATTCCCGGAACAATATGAGCCGGATTAAAAGCGGCTTGTTCTACCTCTGCAAAATAATTTTCAGGATTTTTATTTAGTTCGAATTCTCCAACCGGAATAAGTGGAAAATCTCCTTTTAACCAAACTTTTGTCAAGTCAAAAGGATGAAAACGATAGGTTGAAGCCTGTTCTTCGGTCATGATTTGAACGAACATTTTCCATTTCGGGAAATTTCCTTCTTCAATAGCATTATACAAATCTCTCTGGTGGCTTTCTCTGTCACCGCCTACTAATAAACCTGCTTCTTCATCTGATAAATTTTCAATGCCTTGTTGCGAAACAAAATGGAATTTCACATAATGTCTTTCGTTTTGAGCATTTAAAAAACTAAACGTATGACTTCCAAATCCATGCATCTGGCGGTACGTTTTCGGAATTCCTCTGTCGCTCATTACAATTGTAATCTGATGCAAAGCTTCCGGCAATAAAGTCCAAAAATCCCAATTGTTATCAGCGCTTCTTAAATTGGTTCTTGGATCACGTTTTACAGCATGATTTAAATCCGGAAATTTCATCGGATCACGAAAAAAGAAAACCGGAGTATTATTTCCTACCAAATCCCAATTTCCTTCATTGGTATAAAACTTCATTGCAAAACCACGAATGTCTCTTTCGGCATCTGCAGCGCCTCTTTCACCGGCAACTGTCGAAAAACGAACAAACATATCGGTCTTCTTTCCTATTTCCGAAAACAAGTCGGCTCTGGTGTATTTTGTGATGTCGTGAGTTACAGTAAAAGTTCCATAAGCTCCAGATCCTTTTGCATGCATTCGGCGTTCCGGAATTACCTCACGATCAAAATGAGCCATCTTTTCTAAAAACCAAAAATCCTGTAATAAAACAGGCCCACGTGGACCAGCTGTTTGAATGTTTTGATTGTCTGGGACAGGAGTTCCTGTAGCAGTTGTTAATTTTTTGTTTAATTCCATCTTGCTGATATTTAATGTTTTACCAAATATACAAACTAATCTCTACGATATTCATAAACAAAATTGATTGTTATTATATTTTAATAACCAAATACTATTTAACGCAATAGAATCCTCAAAACGAAGTATTAAAAAATCTTAACTTATGTCCAACAAAGTAATAACAAAACCTTAACAGCAAAAGATTCATATATGTTGGATCTTTGTAATGTAATAAACTGGTTATTTATTATTTTGGTTTTGGTTAGTTAAATGATGCCGGCGTCTTCGAGATGCCGGCATTCTTTATTTATACTAATTTGTTTCAGGTTTTCTTTGTTTCAGGTTGTTTTACTTTGAACATAGTTTTTTACCGCAAAGTTCGCTAAGAAACCTGAAACAAAGAAAACCTGAAACTAATTCTTCAATCTTTCGTGTAGTATTTTAAAGTATGGAAAAGCCTTTAATAATCGGCTGCCATGCCAGGAGAACATTTCACCATCGACAAAGATAGTTTTGGCGTGATGCGTAAAACGTCCAATTTCAAAAGCATCTTCTTCTTTAAAAGGATATGGTTCTGAGGATAGAAAAACCAAATCCGGATCGCCTTCTATACGCATTTTTTTGAGTTCAATTTCAGGATAACGACCTTTATCTTCATAAATATTATCAAAATGATTGAGTTTTAATAACTCATTTATATACGTATCATTTCCTGCAACCATATATGGATTTTTCCAAATAAAATAAGCGGCTTTTTTAACGGATATATCCTGAATATATTTTTTGAAATCGCTTAAAGCAAAAGTCAGTTTGTCATTCCATTTTTGAGCTTCGGTTCTGCAATTAAAAAGTTGACCAAAGTCTGAAATCATTTTGAAATTATCTTCGATAGTAACTATATTGGTTACCCAAACCGGACAAATTGTACTTAATTGTTCGACAATTTCGGGTGTGTTTTCTTCTTTATTACAAATAATAATATCTGGCTGTAATAGTTTTATTTTCTCAAAATGAATCTTCTTAGTTCCTCCAACAATTTTTTTGGTTGATTTAAAATGATAAGGATGCACACAAAACTTAGTAATTCCGATGATTTTTTCTTCTAAACCTAAATCATACAATAATTCAGTTTGAGAAGGAACAAGCGAAATTATACGTTTTGGATTCGTCTCAAATGAATGTAAAGTACCGAGCTGATCAATTAGTTGTTTCATTATTTAAGTTTGATTTTTTTGTTTCAGGTTTTCTTTGTTTCAGGTTTCAAGTTATTGGACAATAAAGTTTCTAATGCAAATTTTGGAAAAATAGCAGACTTCAGGCTTTGCAAAAAACTTTGCAACCTTTGTTTAAACTTATGTTCAAAGTAAGCAACATGAAACAAAGAAAACTTGAAACTTTTTCTAAACCTGAAACTTTAAATCAAGAATTGTTTCCATTTCTTTTTGAACTGATAAGGCTTCTTCTCTTGCCTTTTCTGCGAAATCTGTTCCTTTAGAAGCGTATATAATTGCTCTTGCTGAATTTACCAATAAACCAACTTTATCGTTCATTCCGTATTTGCAAACTTCAGATAAACTTCCGCCCTGAGCGCCAATTCCGGGAACTAATAAAAAACTGTCCGGAACAATTTTTCTGATTTCTGTAAAGTATTCTGCTTTTGTAGCGCCCACAACGTACATTAAATTATGACTGTTTTTCCAGGTTTTAGAGGTTTCTAAAACTTGTTTGTATAATTCTTTTCCGTTTGTATTTAAAGTCTGGAAATCGAAAGCGCCTTCGTTTGAAGTCAAGGCTAACAATATAGTATGTTTATTTTTGAAAGCCAGAAAAGGCTCTACTGAATCTTTCCCCATATAAGGTGCAACGGTTACACTATCAAAATTTAAATCTTCTAAAAAAGCTTTTGCATACATACTCGAAGTGTTTCCAATATCTCCTCGTTTTGCATCGGCAATGGTAAATATTTCGGGAAAATTTTCGTTGATGTAATTGATCGTCTTTTGCAGTGAAATCCATCCTTTTATTCCATAAGCTTCAAAAAAAGCAGTATTTGGTTTATAACCTACTGTTAAATCGTGTGTCGCATCGATTATGGCTTTATTGAATTCGAAAATAGGATCTTCGGTTTCTAATAAATGTGGCGGAATTTTAGTTAAATCAGGATCAAGACCAACGCATAAAAATGATTTTTTTTGAAGAATTTGTTCGTGTAGTTGTTGTGTTGTCATATTGTATTTTGCTAGTGGCGCAAAATTACAAATAATATTATTGGTTTACGAATTAGAAATCAACATTGAATTCATGTAACATCTTCAAAAAATTATGTAAATAATAAACTTGTCTACTTTTCTAATTTTGAACTGAACCTAAATAAAAGGATTATGAGCCCAAATATTGGAATTACACCAAAAAATTTAAAGAAGAGTACAAGTATATTAGCCACGATTTTATCTAACGAAATGACCTTATATGTAAAAACAAGAAAATTTCACTGGAATATTTCAGGAAATAGTTTCATGGAATTACATAAATTATTTGAGGATCAATACCGCGTTTTAGAAAACAATATTGATGAGGTTGCAGAACGCATTAGTCAGCTTGGAGAAAAAACAATTGGTACGATGAAGGAATTTATCGAAAATTCGACTTTAAAAGAATCTCCAAAAGAATATGCTTCTCAAAAAAACATGCTGGAAGAACTTTTAGAGAATCACGAGCAATTGGTTACTGAATTTAGAGATTATATTCCGGTGTTTGAAAACGATAATCATGATATTGGATCTGCTGATTTTATTACAGGTTTATTACAGCAACACGAAAAAATGGCATGGATTTTACGCCGTTATCAGGTATAAAAAGGGCAAATGTGAATTATACAACAATCCAAAAAATAGATATAACAGTGTTTGGAGGATTAATTTGCAATTTTACAATACTATAAATTACTAAATAAAACTATCATGAATACTACAGAGATAAAAGGGAATTGGAATGAGTTAAAAGGGAAATTAAAACAAAAATATGCTGATCTTACAGATGATGATTTGATGTATGCTGAAGGTAAAGAAGATGAAATGTACGGAAAGCTTCAGCAAAAATTAGGTAAAACTAAAGAAGAGTTTCATCAAATGTTATCGGATTTGTAATCCTTTTTGACCCAATCAAAATACCGTCTAAATTATTATACTTAGACGGTATTTTTTTGATTAGGCAAACGACCCATTTTTGATTAACAATTTTTATTAAATACACAAACCTGACTGAAACAACAAAAAATTTAATTATCTTTAACCCTATTTAAATCCTATGAAACTATTTATAAAGTTTGACATCAACACAATTTGTTCTCTTTTTTTAAAACAAAAATTAGAAGAACAAAACATGAATTTTACCACATTAGGTTTTGGCGAAATTGAACTAGATGAAAATCTGAGTGTTGAAGCGCTTGAAGCTTTAAAAAATAATTTAGGCCCATTTGGTTTTGAAGTTGTTGAAAACCAAAAAAGCGTTTTGGTTCAAAAAATTAAAGACGCCATTATTGAACTGGTTTATATGGATGATAATAATAATTTTAAAAGTTCTGTATTTTTAGCAGAGAAATTAAATCATAGTTATGGTTATTTATCGAATGTTTTTTCGGAAGTAACGTATTCTTCTATTGAAAATTTCATCATTTTGCAAAAAATAGAAAGAGCCAAACAATTGATGCTAGTCAATGAAATGAGTTTAACCGAAATTGCTTTTTTACTTAATTATTCGAGTGTTGCTCATTTAAGTACCCAGTTTAAAAACACTACCGGAATAACTCCTTCGGCTTTTCAAAGAATTATTAAAAAAAGAAGAGAGAATTTAAAATAAAAATATAAAACCAAAAACCCACTAATTCGATGCAAAAAAACGCATTACACATTTTACTCGCTGATGACGATGAAGATGATCGACTTTTTTTTAAAGATGCCTTTGAAGAAGTAAGAGTTCAAACAAAAGTTACGTTTGTTCACGATGGTCTTCAATTAATGGAACATTTAATGCAACCGGATGTAAAATTGCCTGATATTTTATTTCTGGATTTGAACATGCCTAAAAAAACAGGAAAAGAATGTTTGATCGAAATTAAAAAAACCGAACATCTTAAAAATATAATTATTGCGATTTACTCTACTTCATCTTCAGAAGAAGATATTGAAGACACTTTTATTGAAGGTGCCAATATTTATATTAAAAAGCCAAGTGATTTTAACACTTTAAAGAAAATTATTAATGAAGTTGTGACATTAAACTGGCACTATCACACATCTGGTTTAAACCGGGACAATTTCTTGTTGCGCCTAAAATAGTAATGCTTAATGAAATGGATACCCAAGTTTAATTCTTCAAACTCATTGAGAGTTATTTTTGTAATCGCAGTTTTCATTCTGTTATTTCTTTCTTCAATTGCTTACAAACACAACCAGGATTTAAACGAATCCAGTAAATTGGTAATGCATACGTATGAAATAAACATTCAATTAGAGCGATTAATGTCAGCGATAAAGGATGCAGAAACAGGTCAGCGTGGCTATATAATAACACGCAACGGCCGTTTTTTAACTCCTTATATTTATTCGCGAGACAAGGTAAACACTTCATTTATTACGTTAAAAAAGCTTACAGCTGATAATCCAAAGCAACAAAAAAATCTTAAAAAATTATTTAAGCTTATTACGCAGCGTTTTACTTCATTCGAAAACTGCTTTAAATACAGCAATCCGCAAACATATGATAAAAGAAAACTTGACAATCATATGTTTGGCGGACGAATTTTAATGGATAATATTCGTTTTCAGGTTGATGAAATGAATGATATCGAAAAAAAATACCTGCAAAAAAGACTAAAAATATATGCTCAGGAAATTTCTTTAAGTCCTGTTTTCTCCATTTCATTATTTTTAGCAGCCCTAACTTTTATTATTCTTGCTTACAGACAAATCAGCAAAGACATTAAACGTTTAAAAATATTCAATAAACAACTTTTGATTTCTTCGCGATTAATGTCAGAATCTGAAGTTATTGGTAAATTTAGTACCTGGCAATGGGATTTAGATGTCAATAAAATCGATTATTCTGAAAATCAGTATCGATTATTAGGTCTTAAACCAAATGCTTTTGTTCCTGAAAAAGATACTTTTTTAAATTTTGTGCATCCGGATGATAAGGAAGCCGTTTCTAAATCTATGGATGGTATTGTCAACAATAAACAATTGCCTTTTATTTATTATAAGATTTTGCTTCCTGATAATGAAATCAGGTATTTTAAATCGACAGGAAAATTATTGAGAGATCAGCAGGGAAGCCAGATTTTGCTCGGAATTAATTTTGATATTACAGATGAGCATTTATTGAACATCGAACTTCAGGAACGTAATAAAGAACTTGAAAAAAGTAATAAGGAACTTGCTTCTTTTAATCATGTTGCAAGTCATGATTTGCAGGAACCGCTTCGGAAAATTCAAACTTTTATCTCAAGGGTTTCAGATGCCGATAAAGCTGTTTTATCAGACAGTGCCAAAGATTATATCACCAAGATTGAAGTATCAGCAAAAAGAATGCGTGTTTTAATAGACGATTTACTTTTATTTTCGAGAACAAATACTACGAAAAAAGAATTCATAAAATCAAATTTGAATGAATTATTCGAAAATGCTAAATCTGAATTAACAGAAATCATTGACGAGAAAAAAGCAATTATTACAACTTCAAAATTACCAAAGCTTAATGTTATTCCTTATCAAATAGAACAGCTTTTTATTAATCTGATTGGAAATTCTTTAAAGTATAACCAACCAAATTTAAATCCTGAAATTACGATTGAAACTGAAAAAGTTCTGTCGACTGATTATCCTGATTTATTAGAACAAAATATTAAGAAGTTTTATAAGATTACTTTTTCAGATAACGGAATGGGATTTGATCCTCAATTTAAAGAAACCATTTTTGTTTTATTTCAGCGTCTTCATTCTAAAACAGATTATCCCGGAACCGGAATTGGTCTTGCAATTTGTAAGAAGATTGTAGAGAACCATAAAGGTCATATTACTGCAGACAGCATCTTAGGAAAAGGTTCTGTATTTACAGTGTTTCTACCCGAGTAAACCCTCTAAAAAACTACATAAAAAACGTTATATAAATCCATTATGGGAATTATATAACGTTTCTTTTTTATGCTGTAAAGCAAAACGCTTCATTCGTTAGCATCTTTGTAATGTAATACTTTAACAAGTAATTAATGAAAGCAGTGCCCATGTTGAGAGCAACATTTTTAAGAATATTTTTTTTATTTCTGATCATTTGTACCACGTCGTGCAAGAAAAATAATCCGATAGAAAATACCTTAAAAAATGAAACTTTTAATACGAATGACAAAGAACAAATGGAAGCTTATTTTTTTATTGCGACGGCAAATTTAAGTAAGGTCATTATTTCGAAAAGTCAAATTGCTCAGCAAAAAGCTTCACAAAGTATTATTAAGCAATTAAGCAGGAAAATAGAAAATCACCAAAGTAATTTGTTACAGGATGTAGCAAAGATAGCCAATAAAAGGCTGGTGATTGTTACAGAGATAAATAACTCCAATAAACTGGAATTATACAAATTAATTGATGCCAGTGACGTCAGTTTTGATAAAGCTTATATGGATTCTTTGTTGGAATCATTAAACGAACAAATCGAAGCACTGGAATCTGTTTCTAAGAAAACAAATGACAAAGTGATTTTAAAATTAGTATTGCATTATTTGCCGGAACTGTATCAGCTTTTAAGAGAAACTGAACAAATTAAACAACAAATTAATTAAATGCCTGTAGAGCAATTATTAACCTAAATTATCACAATTATGAAAATGCAATCAAATTTATTATGCGCCTTGGTCCTTTTTATGACAGCTTCTTTTGGAATGTTACACGCACAGGACGAAAATGTTACCACAGAGTTTGGTATTAAAGGAGGATTTAACATGTCAAATTTCTTATCAGACGAGAATGAAGCAACTGACAAAAATATGCTGTATGGTTTTAATGCCGGTGTTTATGCCACATTACCAATCTCAGATTTTGTTGCTATTCAGCCAGAGATTTTGTTTACAACAAAAGGTTCAGAGTTAGAATATGACAATGCTTTTGCAACAGGAAATGCAAAATTCAAATTAAATTATATCGAAGTTCCTTTATTAGTACGAGTTAATATTACTAAAAACTTTAATGTTCAGGCTGGTGGTTATGCATCATATCTGGTAAGTTCTAAAGTAACAGGAAGTGGAGATTTTGATTTTAACGAAGATGTTGATACAGATGACTTAAACAAATTCGATGCTGGTATTGCAGCCGGTATTGGAGTAGATTTTAGCCCGATAAGTGTTGGATTACGTTACAATTATGGTCTTACAACGATTGGTAAAGAAAGAACTGTTGCCGGAACTACATATACGTTTCCAGATGCAAAAAACAGCAACTTTAGTTTATACTTATCATACAAATTAAATTAAAAATAAATCAATTAATTATTAACCATTAAATAAATAAAAACCATGTCAAATTTATTATATACAATCGCAGTGATTCTGGTTATTCTTTGGGCTCTTGGGTTCTTTGTATACAGCGCCGGAAGTATTATTCACATATTATTAGTAATTGCTGTTATCGCAATTCTATTCAGACTTATTAAAGGTCGAGAAATTTAAAAATCAAACAATTATAACAATTTTATATTAATCATTTAAATCAAATATTATGAAAACTAGTAGCACAATTTTAGGAATTTTAGGAGCCGCAGCGGCGGGAGCATTTTTAGGAGTTTTATTCGCACCGGATAAAGGTTCAAATACAAGAAAAAAAATATCAGATAAATCAAAAGATTACGGAGATAACCTAAAAGGTAAATTTGACGGAATTGTAAGCACAATTACTTCAAGCGGTAAAGATATTATCGACGAAGGAAAAGCAAAATTCAATTCTGTAAAAGAAGACTTCAACAATGCTAAAGATGAAGTAAAAGCTGTAAAAACGAACTACTAAAAAGTGACATTTTTAAAACATAAAATACCTTTATCATGGAAACAAATGCAACAACAAGAGACGACGAAAACATTTTTGAAAAAGCTGAAAATTATACCCGAACAAGTATTGAATTAGTCAAACTTAAAACGGTATCTGCATCAGCAGATGTTCTTTCAACATTAACATCGAAAATTGCCGTTGGCGCTGTTGTTGCATTTTTTACTTTGTTTCTTAATATCGGGCTAAGTTTATGGATTGGAAAACAGCTTGGAGAGTATTCTTACGGCTTTTTTATACTGGCGTTATTTTATTTGATTGTTGCCGTTGTATTACACAAATTTCAGCATTCGCTAATAAAAACGCCAATTGGAAATATGATTATTTCCAGCATTTTAAAAGAAACTAAAACTGATTCAAACGAAACTGACAAAGCTTTAAATTAAACTGTTATGGGAACCATTAAAGAAAACATTTTTACTGTTGACAGATTAGAACAAATGATTCTTGAAACAAAGGCGCAACAAAAACAGGACTGGATTGCAATTAAAGATGAAGTTGCAGAAATTAAGCACAATCTAAAACCGCTAAATCTAATTAGAAATACGGTTGAAGAAATTAATGAAACAGTTGGATTTAAAGGCCATTTGGCACAATCAGCAATCAGTATTGGAATTGGGTATCTTGCAAAGAGATTAGTAGTAGGAAAATCTGATTCGACGTTTAAAAACATCTTCGGATCAGTATTACAATTAATTATAACCAATTTAGTTTCAAAACCTCATGAATCTTCTCATGATGAAACAGAAGAAGAATCATCACCATACGAACCATCTAGAGAGTAATTGTTTAAACTAAAAATATAAGTATTATGGAAAAGCTAAGCGAAATAGTATTAAAAAATGGTGTATACGTTTACTCGAATCTATATAAATGTTTTGAATTTACGAGAGTATTTCTAGGTATCTAACTCGCATTATACGTTTTATAAACAAACGGTTAATCAGTTAATATCCTACACTATATTTTTAAGGTTCAGAGATACAAAGTACAAAGGTACAAAGTTGCCAAAAGCTGAGTTATTAGATTTTGACCTTACAAAAAAGAGACTGTTTCAAATATGAAACAGTCTCTTTTTTCTTTTAAGATACTAAGTGACTAAGCTGCTAAGTTTGATCTTTATCTACAAAAAAACAGTCTGTTTTACATTGTATAACAGACTGTTTTTTAATATATAGAAATCCTTTGTGACTCTAAACTTCGTTCCGTAAAAAACTTAACAACTCAGTAAATCAGAACCTTAGCAACTTTAATTAAAATACTTCCGAAGCTTCTTTCAATTTCTCCATATTGTTTACCAACTGTAATTCGGCAACAATTTTTTGAATATCACCATTCATGATATTTCCTAAATCGTAAAGAGTTAAACCAACTCTGTGATCAGTTACACGACCCTGAGCGTAGTTGTAAGTACGAATCTTAGCCGAACGGTCACCAGAACTAACCTGAGAAGTACGTTTTGTAGCATCTTCTGCCTCTTTCTTAGCCAATTCCTGTTCGTATAAACGAGAACGTAAAACGTTCAAAGCTTTATCTTTATTTTTATGCTGTGATTTCTGATCCTGACATTGCGCCACCAATCCCGTAGGAATGTGCGTTAAACGTACAGCAGATTTCGTAGTATTTACAGATTGTCCTCCAGGTCCAGATGAACAGAAGAAATCAACACGAACATCGTTCATATCAATTTGAACATCAAATTCTTCCGCTTCCGGTAAAACCATAACTGTTGCTGCAGATGTATGCACACGACCTTGCGTTTCAGTCTGAGGAACACGTTGTACACGGTGAACACCAGCTTCAAACTTTAAAGTTCCGTAAACATCTTCGCCCGAAACTTCAAAAATAACCTCTTTAAAACCTCCCGAAGTTCCTTCGTTCATATCAACAACCGAAGTTCTCCAGCCTTGATTTTCACAATATTTAGTATACATTCTAAATAAATCTCCGGCAAAAATACTTGCTTCATCCCCACCTGTTCCGGCACGAATCTCGACCATTACGTTTTTAGCATCTTCAGGATCTTTAGGGATCAACATAAATTTGATTTCTTCCTCAAGTTCCGGCAATCTTTCTTTTGCTTCATCTAGTTGCATTTTGGCCATTTCGGTCATATCTGCATCACTTCCATCAGCAATAATTTCGTTTGCCTCATCTATATTAGCCATCAAAAGCACATATTCATCACGCTTTTCAGCCAATGCTTTCAGGTTTTTGTACTCTTGATTCAATTGCACATAACGCTTTTGATCAGAAATAACATCCGGCTGGATAATCAAATCTGAAATCTCGTCAAAACGCTGTTTTACTATTTGAAGTCTATCTAACATTTTCTAATTCCTTTTATTGGAGTGCAAATTTACGAAATTTTTGTTGAAAATTCTATCATAAAGCTTTTGAGTTTTTTAAGGGTGTTTTTTAGAGGAATTATGATGGTTTTTTGAAGCTATTTCCTGCTCCCGAAGCATCGGGACGTTACAATCTTTTGTTCAGTTAAAGCTTCACAAAAGGATTTTCACTTCTATCAGACATAGAAATCATTTTTATTAGATATTTACGGTTTTCCGTAAGCTTATTGAAATAAAAGGAATTATGTTTGGTAAAATTTTGTTAGATAATAATTTATATTTATGAGCTAAAACAAATATATAAATGATAATTAAAATAAAATTTTATAATAATAAAATTTTATAATTTTAAAGCAATAAAAAACATGGAAGACATGACAGACATAAAAGATTGGTTACCAGAATTTGAAGTTTCTGCTGAAACTGATACAGAGCTGCAAGAGTATTTTTTATTGACTCCAGAGTTAGATAAAATAATTAATAGCAAATATTGGTTGCTTCTTGGAAGAAAAGGGACAGGAAAAACTGCCATTTATAAATATCTCGAAAAATCAATTCCTCAAAATGTAAATAACAATATAGTAGTATCTTTAAATTTCAAAGATTATCCTTGGCCTGCTCATAAATTATATAAAGAATCAATAGCTGGTGAATTAAGTGCATATCAAAAAAGTTGGCGTTTTTTATTTTTCGTGAAATTAATATCTCGTTTGATTGAAATTAAAGAAATTAACTCCGAAAGTCTTTCAAAAGAATTAAAATGGGCTAAAAAATATATCGCAAAAGTTTTCGGAAATCCTGATCCAAGCATTATGGAAGTATTATTTTCAAAACTTGCTAGAATACAAAAACTTGCAGGACCTGGCTTAGAATTTGACGAAACAAGCTTTAATGTTGGCGAAGTTTCATTTGATGATGTTGCAGAAAATAAAGAATTACAAAATACATTGAGATCAAATGCTTTTACACTGTTATCTTATTTTGAAACAATATTTAAAAACAATGTAGGTGATAAAAAATTCTTAATAATTCTTGATCAACTAGATGAGAATTGGTTAAGTGGTGAAATAGATGAATACAGTAAAGTTCTTATTAATCTAATCAATGTTTGTAGAAATATTGCTATTGATGATACATTGAAAAAAAATCTTAAAGTAATTCCATTTCTAAGAACAGACATTTATGAAACATTGAGATTTAACGACAAAAATAAGTTATATCAAGATAGTGCGATTGTTATTGCATGGGATAACGACTCATTAGATACTATGTTTTTAGAAAGAGTAAAAAAATATAAACCTAATGATGTTGAACTTGACCTAAGCAAAAAGTGTGACTCTTTGTTTGAAGCTTCATTTGTTAGACAAGGAACACCTCCATTTAAATATATAACAAGGCGTTCATTCTTTAGACCCAGAGATGTTATTATTTATTTTAACAATATTAGGAAGAAACACATACAAAATAAAACTGGTCTTTACACAACTACGGAATTATATGATGCTGCATATGATGCTTCAATAAGTGTATATAATGAAATAATAGATGAATGGTCCAATCAGTTTCCAGAAATTGAAAATTTATTCTCTGTTTTACAATTAATTCAAGTTGAAACTTTTACTTATTCCGAATTTGAGAATAAATATAAATTAGAATTTCCTAATTCGACTGAAGGGGACTTACGTAAACATATTAATTTTCTATTTGATAATTCTATAATTGGACAGAAAAAACAAGGCCGTTGGGAATATCAATCTAGTATACCAAATTTAAAAATGAATATCGAAAGACCTTTTCGAACACATCAATCTTTAAAATATCGTTTACAACTTACTGAAAGTAGGCCAGGTCAAAATGATGATTAATAAAAAAATATATAAACTGACTGAAACATAATCTAAATGATTTCAAATAGATAAAACTAAAGTACCTTCAAAAGATCAAAAAATGGAAAATCTAAGACATTACTATATTGATGAAGTTAACGTTATAATTGACGGTGGCTTATCAGAGGTTGTTACTGTAACAGGTTCTGGAATGTACGAACCAAATCAAGTAAAAAGATATGCAGAAAATATGTTAAGAGAGTTTAATCCTAATTCAAAAATAACATCTATTATCCTAAACCATAAGAATGTTACATTAGAAGAATATCAAATTATAATGGGTAAGAGTCCGTCTTGGCTAGGGAATATTGACAATTAAAATTTAAGTTCTCGACAATTAATTAAGTTAAAATTTTAAACAAATATATCATGCAAAAATTAATTACAGTAACTACTTCGCTCTACGAAGTATTGCTTCCAAAGCGCTACGCAAATGTCTCTGACTTTGCGTAATTTATTATATTCTTAAAACTATAAATCTGATAAAAGTCTCTGACTTTTTACGAATTTTGTAATAGAATAGTTATCTATAACAAGGTAGTTATCTTAAAAAAGACATCGATACAAATTAGGTAAAAGTCAGAGACTTTTAAGAGGTTTTTAATTTTAAACAAATCATAAAAATGGAGCAAAGTCAGAGACATTTGCGCAGCAGAAGCACAGATTGCAAATCTGCACTATTTAATTATTGTAAATTTAGTTTCTGCATTATTATATAAGTTAAAAAAGCTCCTAAAAGTAAACCAATTATATCATTAAAATCAAACGTTCCTATGTAAGAAACAAAAACTGATAAAACTTCCAAACCACTCAAGATTAAAAATTGAAATAAAATATCTTTAAAATCTGAAAAGATAAACTTTCTTCGAAGTAAGTACGTTAGAAAATATGTAAAAGGAATAATAACAATATTATTTCCAATATCTGCAATTCCAAAATCTAAGATTTCATTTTTGTAAATGTATGGTCTATAATATGTATTTATAAAAAAAACGTATAAAAAACAAATTGTAGTAATTATCCAAAGGAGATGTATAGTTTTATTGGTCATATAATTTTTTATTTATGCAATCCTTACAAAATAAATTATAAGGATTGCAATTTTTTATTAATGACCTAATGCTGTAAGCATAAATTGCTCATCGGTACTGTATCTCATCGATCCAATCATAGCACCAATACCGTACCATATCCAATTTGACAATTCACTACCGCCATTTGTGTTATTTAATTCCACTTCGGTCAAATAAATTAGTTCACAATTTTCTATATTAATTTTGCTGTTTTCTTTATCTATTACTTGCATTGTAACCTTCTTTAAATGAGTTATACGAATCAGTTATATTATTAACGGTTTCTGCGGCGAACCAAATTACAGGCCACCAAATACCTCCGTTAATTTCTTGCAGTTCTTGAGAGTTAAGCTCAATTAAATCTAAATTTTCTAAATCCATAATTTTGATTTTAAAAAGTTAATTAATAATTTTTAACAAAGTAATGTCTCGAGATTTTTTTGTTGGGTCAAACTTAGCATAGTTCCGTCTAATAAAATTGGACGGAAGTCAAAACAACTGCCTTATCTTAATAAAAATTACATTTTAATAGCGCGCATTTAATTGATTTTTATCATAAAATCAGGTATTTATACTCTTTGATATGTTTAAATTAAATATCATGTTTGTTATAATATTAAGATTATCGCCTCTACATAAAATATAAAAATCGCTCGTAGTATCTAATCTTTGTGTGCAGGATATAAATCAGTACTATAGTTGTTTCAAATGTCATTATTAAATATAAATTATATGGGGAAATTTATAAAAGAACAATTTGTTTCATTTCTATTTGGCTTAGCTTCAACTGCAATTGGAGTACTTATAGCATTATTGATTAATTCAAAAGTCGAACAATCAAATGATCATAAAGCTTTCCTTGGATTAATGAAGGCTTTAAAAGTAGAGATTACTGCAAATAACGTAATTCTTGAAGACAGTTTTTTACCTAATTATAATGATAGAATTGTGTATCGGAAATTTAATTTTGAATTGAGTAGTAATTTACTATCTAACAAAAATTTTCTTGCTGAAGCGCCAAAAGGAGTTATTGATAATCTAATGAATTATACTCTTGAATTAAAAAGATCAAACGAGTTTTGTTTAGCAAATACTAATTATTTATATAACCCTAAATTAAATAAAAAATGGGGAAATAGTTTAAGAGAATCTTGGGGGAAAAATTTACATAATTGCAAAATTGCAATTTCTAATTTAAAGATATTACTTAAAAATTATAAATAAAAAGGTTGCTAGCCACAGAAAAACTTACATTCCATCAGCCTGCAAATGAATCTTATGCAAGTCATCAAATAACTCCATTTCTTCCCCTCCTGCTGGCGCGAGCGTCTCGCTCGTGAACGTAAGCCATATCTATAATAAAATATGAAATAATGTACTGACACGAGCGGGGCGCTCGCGCTAGCGTAAAGCCAGTTCGTGAACATAATCCATAAAAAAATCTACAAAGACAAACACAACGTAAAACAATGAAATATAAACAGTTAAACCTATAATCATTTTTCAAATTACTTGCACATGATATTTTAATTTGTAATTTAGTTGAACCGAAAATATCTGGTTTAATACTCAGAAACAAAATCAAAATTATGAATAGGCAAAAATTCATTTCAGTTTGTTTTTCAGCAGTTGCTTTAGCTGCTTTACCAATTGATGCTATAGGCAAAACGATCAAGAAGTTTAGAGAAAGTAAAGGTTTTATGGTTGGCTTTGGTAAAGCTCGTCTTGATAAGAAAATTTCTCTCTTTGATGGCGACACATTCCTCACAAAGATTTCGGCAAACGATACCGATGGCGATCTATATGTATATGAATCTACCAGAGTAAAAGAGGGCGGTCCCCCACACCATTATCATTTTAACCAAGATGAATGGTGGTACGTTCTGCAAGGTGAATTTATAATTAAAGTGGGCGAAAAAACATACGAGGTAAAAACTGGCGATAGTGTTTTTGGACCTCGAATGGTACCGCATAGTTTTACCAAAGTGGGAGAAGGTGAAGCAAGACTTTTAATGATTTTTCAGCCTGCCGGAAAAATGGAGGAATTTTTCACTAAAGTGAGTCAGGGTGAAATGAAAAACATGACTGCTGAACAGCAAGAAAAATTCAAAGAAGAACATGGTTTTAAGGTAGTTGGTCCACCAATAACAAAGCTAAAAACGGGAAAATAAAAGTCCCTCAAACATTACTTTTCTATTCATTAGCGTGAATTGTTGCAGACTGCAAATGAATTTTATGCAAATCATCCAATAACTCCATTTCTTCTTCTGGTAAAAGCTGTAAAGCAATTTCAAGCAAAGTCATTACATTATTATCGGCTTCATTAAATGAAAAAGTTGCCTGACTTCTAGCATCATCATTAAGCAAAATAATACTTGCTTTTAAAAGACTTGAAACCATTAAATTTAATTCGTTATAACTAGATACGTTTAGCTTTACGCTAAACGAATTATTACTACTGTTTTCTTGTTTTAGCTTTTTGAATTTATCAATTCTTTTCATTGATTCTAGAAATTCTGTGACTTGTTCTGTATGTTTTTTTTCCATGATTTTATATTTTTTTCTTCGAAACGAAACTACAAGTAATAATTTACTTTTAAGTGATTGTATACAATCGGTTGTATACAACTGAGATTGATAAATTGGATTACAGCTAATGTAAAATTATCTATAACTTTAATTTTTCGTATTTCTAAAAATTATAAATTTGATAAAAATCTTGTTGCTTTTTATTTAAGAAAATAACTCCAAATTGATCTTATGGGAATTGTATGTGAATTTTATCTCGTAGACGACAAGTTTATTCATGAGTTCTCAGAAAATCCAAAAGAACTTGAAAAGCATTTTTATGATAATTATGTTAATCCTGACGGTGATTTTCACGATGAAGGAGAAAATTATTTTTATTCTGATAAAGCCTGGAATATTGCAAGTTTTCTAATTAGTCAGAATGATACTTCGCAAGAAAAAATATTAGCTGGTTTATTAGGTGAGCCTTTAGAAAATTTAGAAGGTTTAAGTTATATCAAAACAATCAATGTTGCAGGAATGAATCAAATACTAAATCAAATTTCTATGCAACAAATTGAAGACGCCTATGACGAATCGAAAATGAAAGATCCTTATGTATATAATGCAGGATATTTCACTAAAGAAAATAGTTGGAATTATATTTTGCATCATGTAGAAATCATTTTCACCGCATTTAAAAAAGCTGCTGAAAATGGTAAAGCAATTATTGTTTGCAGAGGATAATTAATACAGTTCAAACCTCAAATAAAATTTAAAAAATGAAAACTTATTTTGTAGACTCGTTTACGAATGAAAAATTTAAAGGAAATCCGGCTGCTGTCTGTTTACCTAACACAGAATTAGACAGCAAAACAATGCAAAGTATTGCAACAGAAATTGGTTTTTCTGAAACTGCTTTTATAAAGCAAATTTCAGACAACATTTATAGCATTCGGTTTTTTTCGCCAAAAACAGAAATTCCATTATGCGGACATGCAACATTGGCTTCTTCAAAAATTGTTTTCGATACAACTTCATTTGAAACTATAAAATTTATTAACTACGAAAATATCGAGCTGTTGATTGAAAAAGTAGGAAATAAAATCAAAATGCAATTTCCTGTTTACGACACTCAGGAAACCGAAGTTCCTCAGGAAATGATAAACGCACTTGGAATTTCTGAAATTGTAAATAAAAGATCCAGTCCTAAAAATAATATCATTTTAATTGAAATTAAAAGTGCAACCGAACTGGCAAATTTAAAACCTAATTTTACAGCTTTGGTAAATTCATATACCGAAATAAATGGTGTTTTAGTAACTGCGGTTTCAGACAACGAAGTTTTTGATTTTCATTACCGTTATTTTTGGCCGTGGTCAGGCACTAATGAAGATCCTGTAACAGGTGGCGTTCAAACTTTTTTGACGAAGTATTGGGTACAAAAACTCAACAAAACAAAACTGAATGCGTATCAGTCTTCATCAAGAACAGGAACGATGAGTACGGAACTTTTAGATGACAAAGTTTTCATTTTAGGTGAAGCGGTGACGATTTTAAAAGGTGAATTTGTTTTGTAAATAAACAACAGATTATTGTAAATTGCTTCTTTCCGTAAGCAGTTTCTCTTATTAATGTGATTGCTTCGTTCCTCGCAAGGACTTGACGAAGCTGCTTTTACAAAAAACAAAAAAACTTAGTGTCTTAGCGCCTTCGTGGCAAAATTCCTTAATTCATATGAACAACGACTTTTACTACAAAGCTATAGAACCAGACGAGTCACTTCTTGACTTTGTAGAAAATATTGGAATGTTTCATAACAAGTCAGACAAAGACATGGAAGTGGTTTTATTGCCTGATGGAAGAATTGATTTGTTTTTTATGCAATCTGAATCGGAACCTTTTAAGATTTCACTTATTGGCTTGGAAACAATTCCCGAACAACAATATATTCCGGCTAATACACTGGCTTTTAAAATTACTTTTAAACCATTGGGAGTTGAGTATCTTTTACAGACTTCTATTACCGATATTTTAAATAGTGGCAAAGTTTTACCAAAGGACTTTTGGAATGTGACCAACGACGATCTAAAAGATTTTGATGCGTTTTATTCTAAAATAGCCACGAAACTAAAGGAACTCTTACCTGCCAAAATTGACGAAAGAAAACGCAAACTTTTTAAATTGGTTTATGAATCAAACGGTGAAATAAAAATACAACAGCTTTCTGAAGAAATATCCTGGAGCAGCCGCGAAATCAATCGTTATTTCAACAAACAATTTGGACTTTCGTTAAATGCATTCTGCAAAATTCTGCGCTTCAAGGCTTCATTAGAACATATTGCAAAAGGCAGACTTTTTCCGGAATTAAATTTCACAGATCAAAACCATTTTATAAAAGAGATCAAAAAATTCTCCGGCGTGGTTCCCAGTGAATTATTAAAAAATAAAGATGACCGATTTATACTATTATCCGTCCTGAAAGAGCAATAATTTTGTCCCGACGAAAGGCTAAATAGCCAGTCGGAATAAAATTAATTTAAAACTTAAACAGGAATGTTACTAGAAAATAAAGAAGTTGCCATTATTGGCGGCGGTCCGGGCGGACTTACTTTAGCCAGACTTTTACAATTGCAAAACGTAAATGTAAAAGTATACGAAAGAGATTTAAACAAAAACGCACGCGTTCAGGGTTCTCCGCTTGATTTGCACGACGGATCAGGATTGGCGGCAATTCACAAAGCAGATTTATTTGAGGAATTCAAAAATAATTTTCTGCCGGGTGCAGATAAAACGTTAATCTTAAACGAAAAAGCAGAAATATTTTTCAGCGATCACGAAATTAATGTCGATGAAGATTTTGGCAACGCTTATTTTCGCCCTGAAATAGATCGCGGTGCATTACGCAAAATATTATTAGAATCTTTACAGTCTGAAACTGTGATTTGGAACAGTCATTTTGTTTCAATGGAAGCTCAAAACGAAAGTTGGTTATTGCATTTTAAAGACGGAAAATCAGTTTACGCCGATATTGTAATTGCTTCTGATGGCGCCAATTCAAAAATCCGACCTTATATTACAGACATCAAAGCTTTTTACACCGGAATATTAATGCTTGAAGGCAATATTTATGAGTCGGCAAAAAATGCACCTAATATTACTTCGCTTATAGATGGCGGAAAAATAATGGCATTTGGAGACACTCAAAATATTTTACTCGGACAAAAAGGCGGCGGCGATCTTGGTTTCTACGCAAGCTTTAAAGCCGATGAAAACTGGACAAAAACAAACGGTTTGGATTATGCTGATAAAACGCAAATGTTAGCATGGTTCAAAAATGAATATCCGGAATGGAAAAGCATTTGGCATGAATTATTCGAAAATGTTTCAGCACCTTTTATTCCTCGTCCGATTTATTGCATGCCTCTGGATCAAAATTGGGAAGCTTTACCAAATTTAACTATGATTGGCGATGCGGCGCATGTAATGCCTCCTTTTGCCGGCGAAGGCGCTAATATGGCGATGCTCGATGCTTTAGAATTAAGCGAATGCCTAACATCTGATAAGCATAAAACAGTTCAGGAAGCTATTTCTTTTTATGAAACAAGCATGCGTGAAAGAGCTTCAAAAGCCGCACAGGAATCAATTGAAAATGGCGAAAAAATGCATTCGAAAGAGGCTTTACAAACGATGTTGGATTTTTTTGGTGGAGAATAATAAGCAAGTAACATCCATAATCAACGTCCTTGCGAGGAACGAAGCAATCTCACTTACAATTGATGCAGCAGCTGTGATTGCTTCGTTCCTCGCAAAGACTAATAGTTGCGACTTTGCAAGATTAAAAAAAGCAGGCATTAATAAGCCTTTGTACCTTTGCGCCTAAAACCTTTGCAACTTTCTTATAATAAATCCCTAATTTCGCTTTCAAAATAGAAAGAGAAAATGAAGGTCTGTATTGCCGAGAAACCAAGTGTAGCACGAGAAATCGCATTCGTTTTGGGAGCCAATACCAAACACGATGGCTATTACGAAGGAAACGGTTATGCCGTAACTTATACTTTTGGACATTTATGTACTTTAAAAGAACCCAACGATTACAAACCACATTGGAAAAGCTGGGATTTGAACAATCTGCCTATGCTTCCTGAAAAGTTTGAAACCAAAGTAGTTCAGAATTCAGGAATCCAGAAGCAATTTAAAATTGTAAAAAGTTTATTTGACAAGGCCGAATTGGTAATAAACTGCGGGGATGCCGGGCAGGAAGGAGAATTGATTCAGCGTTGGGTCATGAATGAGGCGAATTATAAAGGCGAAGTTCAGCGCTTGTGGATTTCATCCTTAACGACCGAAGCCATAAAAGAAGGTTTTGAAAACTTAAAACCATCTGCAAACTACGATAATTTATTCTACGCAGGATTTTCGAGAGCGATTGGCGATTGGCTTCTCGGAATGAATGCTACGCGTTTATACACCGTAAAACATGGTGGTTACAAACAAGTTTTGTCTATTGGACGTGTGCAAACGCCAACATTGGCAATGGTTGTAGACCGATTTAAAGAAATCGAGAATTTTAAGCCTCAACCCTATTGGGAATTACAGACTTTATACAGAGAAACGCTTTTTAGTTATGAAGAAGGTCGTTTTTTGAATAAAGAAGATGGAGAAATTTTAGCCAATAAAGTCAAAGAAAGTGAATTCGAAATTGTCTCTGTCGAAAAAAAGAACGGAAATGAATTTGCGCCAAAACTCTTCGATTTAACAGGTTTACAAGTTTATTGTAATACAAAATTTGGATTTTCGGCAGATGAAACGCTTAAAATCGCTCAAAGCTTATACGAGCAAAAAGTGGTGACTTATCCCAGAGTTGATACTACTTTTTTACCAAATGATATTTATCCGAAAGTGCCGGGAATTTTACAGAAATTGTCGAATTATAGTGCATTGACACAACCGCTTTTAGAGAAAAAGATTAAAAAATCGCCTAAGGTTTTTAATGACAAAAAAGTTACAGATCACCACGCGATTATTCCAACGGGAATCGAAATTAATTTGCCTTATAATCAGCAGCAAGTTTATGATATTATTGTAAAGCGCTTTATTGCTGTTTTTTACGATGATTGTTTGGTGGCAAATACCACAGTAATAGGAAAAGCTGCCGATGTAATGTTTAAAACTACCGGAAAAGAAATCCTAAAAAAAGGATTCCGCGTTGTGTTTGAAGATCCAAACGCTAAAGAAAAAGAAGCTGATATATTACCCAGTTTTGTTGTGGGAGAAAAAGGTCCGCATGAACCTTCGTTTTTAGAAAAAGAAACCAAACCGCCCAATCAGTTTACAGAAGCTACTTTATTGCGTGCGATGGAAACCGCAGGGAAACAGGTTGATGACGAAGATTTGCGCGAATTGATGAAAGAAAATGGAATCGGGCGTCCGTCAACGCGTGCGAATATTATTGAAACGCTTTTTAAGCGTCAATATATTGTTCGAAATAAAAAACAGGTTTTGCCAACGCCAACAGGAATTCAGCTTATTGAAACGATTCAGAATGAATTAATTAAATCGGCAGAATTAACCGGTTCTTGGGAAAAGCAATTGAAAGATATTGAAAAAGGGACTTTTACTGCGGGAGCGTTTATCAAAAACATGAAACGTATGGTTGAAGCTTTGGTTTTAGAAGTTCGAAGCGAAACCCGACACGCTAATATTTCGCACGCACAAAATATTCAGAAAGAAGTAGTAAAAGTCGAAAAAAAGAAAGCCGACGGAATTCTGGCGGAAGCCTGTCCTAAATGTAAAAAAGGAAATTTGATAAAAGGAAAGTCAGCTTTCGGATGCAGTGAATACAAATCCGGCTGTGATTTTTTATTGCCTTATACTTTTGAAGGAAAAAAAATATCCGAAAGTCAATATTTACGCTTGGTACAAAAAGGCTCAACGGTAAACATAAAGGGTTTTAAAACCGAAGAAGGTGCTGTAGAAGGCTTGATTCGCTTTGAAGAAAATTACAAACTTAAATTAGAACCTAAAAAAAAGGCTATGAAGACAGCTCCAAAAGCATCTTCAGATTCAAAACCTGATGCATTATTAGCTTGTCCGAAATGTAAAAAAGGAACAGTTTTAAAAGGAAATACTGCTTACGGCTGCAGCGATTATAAATTGGGTTGTGATTTTAAAGTTACTTTTGATGAGGTTAGAGCGAAACTAAAAGATCAAAAACCAACTAAAGAATTGGTTTATGCTATATTGAACGAAAGTGTTTAATATTTTCTTTGCCACA
Source organism: Flavobacterium sp. N1736 (assembly GCF_025947065.1). Classification (NCBI taxonomy): domain Bacteria; kingdom Pseudomonadati; phylum Bacteroidota; class Flavobacteriia; order Flavobacteriales; family Flavobacteriaceae; genus Flavobacterium; species Flavobacterium sp. N1736. The sequence goes on along the minus strand of NZ_CP109994.1, from coordinate 308,267 downwards.
GATTAAAGGATTAAAATGATTTTTTTATTACGAGTTTTTGTTCACGCAGATTCTGCAGATTTGGGCAGATTAATTTTGATTTAAATTATATGAATCTGCGACTATCTGCTTAAATCTTTTTAAATCTGCGTGAAATAAATCATTTTAATCCTTAAATCTGTTGCAATTTTTTCTCATTAGAATGAACAATTTTCAATAATTAATTCGTGAAAATTTGTGAAATTCGTGGCTAACTTTTTAATAACTTAGCTTTTCAATTTAACATCAAAAACCATCAATATGTTTCAAAAAATAACCGCTTTAATGCTTTTGCTTGCAATTGTTTCCTGCAAAAAAACAGAAACTGTAGAAAAAGATAAAATCAAAATTGCTGATTGGCTTATCGGAACCTGGGAAAATAAATCTCCGGACGGCGTTCTTACCGAAAGCTGGCAAAAAGTAAACGACAGTACTTTTAGTGCAACATCTTATTTCATAAAAACCGATGATACTTTGCATTCTGAAAAAATAACTTTGGCGCAAAAAGGCGAAATGCTTATGTACAGCGCAACAGTTAATGGTCAAAATAATGACAAAGCGATCGATTTTGGTTCTACAACAGAATCTGAAAATAAATTGGTTTTCGAAAATCCATCTCACGATTATCCTCAAAAAATCACTTATACAAAAAGTGGAAATAATACTTTAATTGCTGAAATTACTGGAGATTTACGTGGAAAGAAAACTACGGAAAGGTTTATTATGACGAAGAAATAAAATCTCGCAAAGACGCGAAGCCGCAAAGTTTTTTAAACATTGCGAATTATTTATTTATCGTAATTATTGTTTTTTAAACTGGACTAAAGTCCAGCTCTATAATATGGGGCATTCCTCCGGAATTTTAGAAGATGAACCTTCGGTTCAGTCATTTTGTTGGGTGACTTTAGTCCGGTTACTTAGTGTCTCAGGAACTCAGTATTTCAGCAACTCAAAAAAACCTACTCGTTCTCTCCGATTTTATTCACCATAAAAATCATCAATATTCCTAAAAGCGCCATTATCAAAAACGCCCATTTCATGCTTAGGTATTCGGATATAAAACCAACCATTGGCGGAACAAGCAAGAAACCAAGATAACCAATTGTAGATATAGAGGTTAAGGCAGAACCGCTGCTTAATTTTGATGATCTTCCGGCAATACTAAATACTAATGGAACTACACATGAAACCCCAAACCCTATTAACACATAACCAAAAATAGTGGGGTAAACATACGGCAGAATAAAACAAATGAAAAATCCTAACGTGATCAATATACCGCTGTAAAGAAGGATTTTTTTTGTGCCAAATTTCATTACTCCGAAATCTCCAAATAAACGCCCTAAAGTTACAGCTGTTGCAAAAAACACAAATGCAGCACTGGTTAGCTTTGGAGAAGCGTGCAATATATTTTCAAAATATATTCCGCTCCAATCATACATTGTATTTTCACAAGCCATAGAAACAAAACAGATAAGGGCAAACTTTACCAGATTTTTTTCAGGCATCGAAAAGAACTTCTTTTTAACTGGAACCGGTTCATTATGAATACTCATTGGATAAAAACAAGCCGTAAGTCCCATCATAAAAATGCTTACTCCTAATAAATGATGTGATGGCGCAATATGCTGTGTTACCATGATATAACCCAATCCTGCTCCTGAAAAAACGGCGATACTCCAAACTGCATGAAAACGAGTTATGATGGATTTTGGATATAGTTTTTGCACCTCAAGAGATTGTGCATTAATAGATAAATTAAAAATATTACGAGAAACTCCAAAAATTAAAAGTATCATAACCAACTGCCATACAAAAGCTGCTAAACCCGGCAAAGACAAAGCAATATTAAACATAATTGCGCCTAATAGCATTATATAACGGCTGCTGTATTTATTTAATAACATTCCTGTAAAAGGCATTGTTAGCATTAAACCAATAGGAAATGCAAATAAAACGGCTCCAAACTGAGCTTCAGACAGATGTAATTGTGCTTGTATATGCGGAATTCTGGATACCCAGGAAGAATATCCAAAACCTGAAATGAAAAAAAATACAGTATTTGCTATTCTAAATCCTTGTGGTGAATTCTGGATTCTTTTAAAGAAAGGGAGAATCATTTATGTAAAATTTATTTAGCTGCAAATTTAGGCCTTTTAAACCATATTCTATTCTTTTAATTTACGCAAGAATACTTGCTTTTTTCCAGTTTAATTTTCGGCAATATAATATTCAAAGTCAAATTTAACGAATCATTTTTAATATATTATTTTTAATTATTCTAAATAATAGTTAGGTTTGTAGAAAATATCACACTTAATAAACTTAAACCTGATCTTATGAAATCTAATACTTTAAAAAAAATCACCTTATTTCTTTTTATGCTGGTTGCAACTCCGCAATTGTTTGCTCACGCACTTTGGATCGAAACTAAAGCAACGGGAACAAAAGGAAAAACACAGGAAATCTCTGTTTATTTTGGAGAATTCTCTGATAATGACATTACAAAAGCTGATAAATGGTTTTCAGATTTAAAGGATTTTTCGTTGGTTGTAATTAGCCCGTCAAAAAAAGAGATCAAACTTACAGCGACAGCTTTAGAGAACAAATATCAGGCTTTTTTTACACCTGATGAAGATGGAGTTTATACCGTAGTTATGCATCATACGGTAAAAGATGTGTACGGAACTATGAAATTAGATTACAATTCGAGCGCTACAGTTACGGTAGGAAATGCTGCAAAAGGAAACGAAGCGACTGCAAACACCAATATAATCAGTGTATTTTCTAAAGATGTCGCAGCGGCAAAACAAAAAACTAAAATAAACGTAAATGCTTTATACGAAGGCGCAGCCGCAAAAGAGCAAAAAATAAAAGTAATTGCGCCAAATGGCTGGGAAAAAGAATTATGGAGTAATGATAAAGGAGAAGTTTCTTTTACACCAATATGGGCGGGAAATTATATGGTAGAATTTGCCTATACTGAAAAATCTGTCGGAGAACACAACGGCAAAAAATATGATGAAATCTGGAAAATGGCTACTTACTTAATTACAGTTAAATAATTTCAACTGCAATTTTCAGATTACATTAGAAGATTCGTCTTCTGTCAAACCTTGTTCTTTTGAGCAAGGTTTTTTATATCCAAAAAACTGATTTTTAAAAATAAAGTACTTTTTATTATACTACTTTTGTTTGTGTAATAATTCAAATTTCAAAAATGTCAGATTCCAGGAAAAACCAATTAAAGAAAAGTTTAGGATTAAGTTTTAATATCGCCGTATTAATTGGAGGAACAATTGGAGTTGGAATTCTGCGAACTCCGGGAACCATTGCAGGAATGCTGGATAATTATTGGCTTATTATTATTTCATGGCTTATTGGAGGTTTATATGTTTTAATTGGTGCAAATTCTTATGCAGAACTGGCCACAATGTTACCAAAAGCCGGAGGATCTTACAATTATATTAAAAGAGCTTTTGGCAATTATGCGGGTTTTCTTTCAGGTTGGTTTGATTACATTACAAATGCAATTCCACCCGCTTTTTACTGTATTGTAATCAGCGAATATATTATCATTTTGTTTCCGAATCTGGCAGATTTTTCAACTGCAATTGCCATTTCTTTATTGATTGCTTTTGTATTATTGCATTTAAGCGGTGTAAAAAACGGAAGTGTTATTCAGCAAATTACCAGTTTACTAAAAGTGATATGTTTTGTTGCTTTGGTTGTCGCTTGTTTTATGTATTCGGGAGTACAATTAGATCCAATTCCAAAAGACAATTCTCTTGTTCAGATTGGTTTAATTTTTGGATTTTTCAAGTCGCTTCAACTTATTATCGGGACTTATAATGGCTGGAACAGTGTTTGCTTTTTTGCAGAAGAAAATGAAAATCCGGGTAAAAATATTCCAAAATCATTATATAGCGGCGTATTGCTTGTTATAGCGATTTATGTTTTAATAAATATTGCGTTTTTCTATGTTTTGCCAATGGAAACTGTGGCAAAATCTAATTTGGCTGCAGCCGATGTTGCCAATATTATTTTTGGGAAAAACGGAGCGATTATCGTAACTGTTATTTCTATTTTTTCATTGATCAGTATTCTGAATGCTTTCATGATGATTCCGCCAAGAATTTTGTATGGATTAAGTCGTGACGGTTTTTTTATCGAAAAAGGAACTACGGTAAACAAAGGCGGAACTCCAATTGTAGCGCTTTTGGTTTCTTCACTTTTTAGTTTGTTTTTAATTTGTATCGGCTCATTTGAAGTTTTGTTTTCATTTGCCGCCTTTACCTCTATTATTGTTTGGGGATTAGCATATTGTTCTCTAATAAAACTTAGAAAATCTGAACCTGATTTAGCAAGACCTTATCGCTCATTTTGGTATCCGTGGACCACTATTTTTGCCATTATTGCTTCGCTGGCATTATTGATTGGTTTTATTTTTAGTGACCCAAAAAGTTTTGTAATTATCGTTGGTATTACGCTGATTTCTTATCCTTTGTTTTTGGTTTTGAGGAGGAAATAAAGCATTTTTTTTATAGCCACGGATTCACGAATTATTTACCATCAGATTATACCCAATCTTGTCATCTCGACGAAGGAGAGATCACATAACGTAACCATACAGTGCGTCGCTCTCTGGATGTGATTTCTCGTTCCTCGAAATGACAAAATGTAGACAAAAAAACAAAACCCGACAGGTTTTAAAAACCTGTCGGGTTTGAGTATTTAAAAAAATATATACTTATTTCAAACCAGCAATACTTTGTTCGATTGTAGCAATCTTTGCCAAAGCATCGGCTTCTTTTTGTTTTTCGTTAGCAAGGACTTTCTCCGGTGCTCCGGCAACAAATTTTTCGTTAGACAATTTTGCCTGAACTGATTTTAAGAAACCTTGCGTATAAACTAACTCTGCATTTAGTTTTGCAATTTCTTCTTCAACATTGATGTTTCCTGAAATCGGAATGAAATATTCATTTGATTTTACACGGAAAGATAATGCTCCGTCTACTTTTGCAGAAACATATTCGAAAGCAGAAATATTTCCTAACTTCGTTACAATAGTATCAAAATAGGTCGAAATATTCTCGCTGTTGATCGCTTTTAATTCGATTGTATCTTTAAACGGAATATTTTTATCTTTTCTGATCGTTCTAATTCCTGATATTACTTCAATTGTACTTTCAAAATCAGAAATTAGACTTGCGTTAAATGATTTTAATTCTGGCCATGTTGAAACAATTAAAGCTTCTTCCGGAGTTCTGTCAGCAATTAAATGCCAAATTTCTTCTGTTAAGAAAGGCATGAAAGGATGCAACAATTTCAAGTTACTTTCTAACATTTCGATTGCTTTATCAAACGTTGCTTTATCAATTGGCTGTTGATACGCTGGTTTAATCATTTCAAGGAACCAAGAACAGAAATCATCCCAAACCAATTTATAAATTGCCATTAATGAATCTGAAATTCTGTATTTCTCAAAATTATCTTCAATGTCAACTAATGTTTGCTGCAATTTCGCTTCAAACCATTCGATAGCTACTTTTGATGATTCCGGTTGTGGAATAGTTTCTGAAACTTCCCAACCTTTAATCAATTTAAAGGCATTCCAAATTTTATTAGAAAACGCTTTTCCCTGATTACATAATTCTTCATCAAACATAATATCGTTTCCTGCAGAAGCACTTAAAAGCAATCCTACACGTACACCATCGGCACCAAATTTCTCGATCAAGTCTAAGGGATCAGGAGAATTTCCTAATGATTTAGACATTTTACGACGTTGTTTATCACGAACCAAACCAGTCAAATATACATTTGTAAATGGTTTTTCGCCTGCATATTCGTAACCTGCAATAATCATTCTTGCAACCCAGAAAAACAAAATATCCGGACCTGTTACTAAGTCGTTTGTTGGATAATAATATTTATAATCTGCACTTTCAGGATCCATTATTCCGCCAAAAACAGACATCGGCCAAAGCCAGGATGAAAACCAGGTATCTAAGGCGTCAACATCCTGTTTTAAGTCAGATGTTGTAAGTGAATTGTTAGAAGTTCTTTCTTGTGCTAACTTTAATGCGTCTTCGATGTTTTCTGCAACTACGAAATCTTCTTTTCCATCTCCGTAATAATACGCCGGAATTTGTTGTCCCCACCATAATTGACGGGAAATATTCCAATCGCGAATATTGTTTAACCAATGTGCGTATGTATTTTCGAAACGTTTTGGGTGTAATTTAATATCACCATCAACCAAAACTGATTTAATTGCCGGTTTTACTAAATCTTCCATTTTCAAAAACCATTGATCTGATAATCTTGGTTCGATTACGGCTTTAGTTCTTTCTGATGTTCCAACTTTATTCAAATGGATTTCGGTTTTTGCCAAAGCTCCAATTTCTTCTAATTCTTTTGCAATTTCGGTACGAACCACAAAACGATCTTTTCCCTGATAATGCAATCCGAAACTATTTAGCGTAGCATCTTCATTAAAAATATCAACGATTTCAAGATTGTGTTTTTCTCCTAATGTTTTATCGTTCATGTCGTGCGCCGGAGTTACTTTTAAACATCCGGTTCCGAATTCTACATCTACATATTCATCTTCGATAATAGGAATCACTCTGCCACAAATAGGAACAATTGCCTTTTTACCTTTTAAATGGGTAAAACGCTCATCATTTGGATTGATACAAATTGCTGTATCTCCAAAAATAGTTTCAGGACGTGTTGTTGCAATGGTTAAAAATTCCTCAGTTCCCTCTATTTTATAGTTTAAGAAAAATAATTTTCCTTGTTGTTCTTCGTAAATAACTTCTTCGTCAGACAAAGTTGTTTTTGCTTCAGGATCCCAGTTTACCATTCGGTATCCTCTGTAGATTAATCCTTTATTGTATAAATCTACAAACGATTTAATTACAGATGCTGACATATCAGGATCCATTGTAAATTTGGTTCTTTCCCAGTCGCAGGAAGCTCCTAACTTTTTAAGCTGATCTAAGATTACGCCACCATATTTATCTGTCCATTCCCAGGCGTGCGCTAAAAATTCTTCGCGTGTTAAATCGTTTTTATTGATTCCTTCTGCTTTTAATTTTGCTACAACTTTTGCTTCGGTTGCAATAGATGCGTGATCTGTTCCCGGAACCCAACATGCGTTGAAGCCTTTTAAACGTGCTCTACGAATTAAAACATCCTGAATTGTATTGTTCAGCATATGCCCCATGTGCAAAACTCCTGTGACGTTTGGCGGCGGAATTACAATTGTATAAGGTGTTCTATGATCTGGTTCTGAATGAAAATAATTGTTTTTCATCCAGTAATCATACCATTTATTCTCGATCGTTTTAGCGTCAAATTGTGCTGGAATACTCATTTATAGGTTTGTTTAATCGTGGATATGTTTAAATCGTTAATTTGTTAATTCGTTGATTTGTTGATTTGTTTAACCGTTGATTTGCTTCTGTGTTTTTAAACAAAATTATACGAATCACTTACACGATTAAACAGTTAAACAAATAAACCCAAAAAAAATTGGTTCAATTTTTGTAATTATAACTGACAGCAAAAGTAAATAATTAAGTACACTATAAAAAGAGAAATAATAATTTGTGTATTAATTAAAACAAAGTATATTTACTTACAACTTAAAAACAATTTCAAAATGAAAAATGTTGCCACTTTTATTGTAATAGTATTATTTAGTGCAATAGGGTATTCGCAAAATGGCCCCAAAATTGAATTTGCAGCTCCGGACAACACTATCGATTATGGAAAAATTTCGAAAAGTGATAATGGAGTTCGATCTTTTGAATTTACAAACACCGGAGATGCGCCTTTATTGGTTACATCTGCAGAATCGACTGTAAGTTCTATCGTTGTTACAA